>JAYKJC010000263.1:0-3808 GCA_035285885.1 Leptolyngbyaceae cyanobacterium
TCTACAACCAGCCGGTGACCGGCGATCTGGCGGCGACGCTGTCGACGACCGGCGGCGGTCCGCAGTCCGGGCCGTCGCTTATGGCGCCCATCGCCTTCCACCCGACGCAAGACCCGATTTCCTCCGAGGGCGTGGTTCACGCCCTCGGAACGGGCAGCGCGCAGGGGTGCGCGACGGCGGCGGTGGCTTTCAACTGGCAGCAGGGCGGCGGGCCGACCACGAGTCTTGCGTGCAATACAGAGCAAGCACCAACCATGCAGCGCAGTCAGTCGCTAGCGGTGGCGTTTCGCGCCGACGCGATGCGCGAGGGCGTCGCCAAGACTCCGAGCGCGGACGCCGAGGGGCGCGTGCGGCTGCGCGATCCGGGAATGGGCATGTACGAAGAGCTCGCGCCGACCCTCGACACCGGGGCGCCGCACGGCATCGCGTTCGCGCAGAACAGCCGCAGTGAGGTGCGCTTTCAAGGCGGCGACGGGCAGATCGTCGGAGCGGTGACGCGCGTGCAGGCGCCGCAGCAGCAGACGTACATCGCATCCCATATGCAGGTCCGCCGCCTCACGCCGCTTGAGTGCTGCCGGTTGCAGGGATTCCCCGACACGTACCTCGACATCACCTACCGGGGCAAGCCGGCGGCCGACGGGCCGAAGTACAAGGCTCTTGGAAACTCAATGGCGGTGCCGGTGATGCGTTGGATCGGCGAGCGGATCGCGGCCGTCGAGGCGGTCATGCAGCGCGAAGAGGTGACCGCATGACCCGCGGCGACGCAGTCACCGTCGTGTCCGGCTGGCTGTCTGGCCAGCGCGGGTACGTGGAGCGGGTCGATGGCGACCGCGCGCTGGTGATGGTGCCGGGCGGCGCGTTCCCGTTTCCTCGGTTGGAGCGCATCGAGCTTGCGCACCTGCGGCGGGTGGATGTGGAGCGGGAGCGGCGGGAGAGGGTCGGGGAGGCGCTGTTTTGATGCAGTACTACCGCTGGTTCCCGGGCGACTACATCCGCGACACACGGCGGCTGACGATGTTGCAGCACGGCGCGTATCGCATCCTGCTGGACGAGTACATGGTGGGCGGCAAGCCATTGCCAAACGACCTGCCGACTCTGTACCGGGTTTGCATGGCCTTGTCCGGGGAGGAGCAGGCGGCGGTCAGGTACGTGCTTGAGGAGTTCTTCCGCCTGGATGGCCCGCACTGGAAGCACAAGCGGTGCGACGAGGAGCTAGCCCACCAGCGTGAGCGTTCAGACGCAGCAAAGCGGTCGGTCGCTGCTCGCGAGTCTCGTCGGCAAGTCATCGAACGATCATCGAACGATCCATCGAACGTTGATCGAACGATCATCGAACGATCCATCGAACGTTCATCTATCCAGAACCAGAGAAAAGATAAAGAACATTCGTCGGTCGTCACCGACGGGTTCGCGCGGTTCTGGGCGACATGGCCTACCTCTGGTAGGAAGGTTGCAAAGGCTGAGTGTGCAAAGCGTTGGCGAATGAGAGGGCTGGAAGCTCAAGCGGATGTCATCTGCAAGCACGTGGAGTCGAGCAAGTCGTCAAAGCAGTGGCGGGAAGGGTACGAACCTGCTCCGCTGACCTACCTGAACCAGCGTCGCTGGGAAGATGCTGCGGAGCCCATGCAAGCCGACGAATGGGCGGGTGCGCTATGAAGGGCCACCGACAGATCGTGGACGCGAGGTCGAAGGGATGGAAGCCGGTGGCTGCGTTCCTGACGATCGGCACAGCTCCTGCTGGCGAGTTCTGGTTCGATCGCCCGGATACCGACATCGGCCAGCAGGCATTGCCGCAGGTCTGGACGGACGGCGACGACCCTACGCTGGCAGACCTGCGGTTCCTGCGTGGGATGCGGGTGCATCTCGACATCGGTGATGGGCCGCGCCATTCGTTCTGGCAATGGTGGGCTGCGTTGGAGGCCGCAGAAGCGGCTCACATCATCGGCATAGAGCCGGACGGGGAGGTCGTGCAATGGCAGGCGTGATCGTGGCGGATGACATCGACTGGAACCGCTACATGCAGGATTCGGAGCCTGCTGCGCGTGTCCGTCCGGCGTCGGCGTATCGGGATCTGGTGGTCGAGCGGTTTGAGAACGCAGGCAAGCCCAACGGGGCGCTTCTGCCGTGGGCAAAGACGCACGAACACTTCGCCATGCGTCCTGGCGAACTGACGGTGTGGGCGGGCATCAACGGTCATGGCAAGTCGCTGCTTTTGGGCCACGTGATGCTGGGGCTGATGCAGCAGGAGCAGCGTTGCATGATCGCGAGTTTCGAGATGCGGCCAGAGGTCACCCTGCACCGCATGTGCCGGCAAGCGTCGCAAGGGCTGCGGCCGACGCTGCAATTTATCGACGCTTTTCATCGTTGGACGGACTCGCGCCTGTGGCTCTACGACCAGCAGGGGCAGGTTGACCCTCTGCGGATCATCGCGGTCCTGCGCTACTGCCACGAGCGGTTGCAGATGCGGCACGTCGTCATTGACTCGCTGATGAAGTGCATTCGTGGCGAGGACGACTACAACGGGCAGAAGAACCTTCTTGACACGCTCACCAGCGTCGCCCGGGACACCGGCATGCACGTGCATCTGGTGCATCACAGCAAGAAGCGCGAGGACGAGTCGAAGGCGCCTGGGAAGTTTGACCTCAAGGGCTCAGGGTCGATCAGCGATCAGGCCGACAACGTGATGATCGTGTGGCGCAACAAGAAAAAGCAGATGGACATGCAGCACGGCGACGGAGACCCGGACGCACCCGACGCGATGCTGGTCTGCGAGAAGCAGCGCAACGGCGAGTGGGAAGGGCGGATCGCGCTCTGGTTCGATGCCGCCTCGCAGCAGTACATCGGAGCGGCTGGCGGGCGGACGCAGGAGTACGTGCGATGACCTGCGCCCACTGCCGCCACTGCGAGGCCCGCCCGTCGAAACTGGCCGCCGGCTGGGTCCGCTGGTGCGTCCTGCACTCGCGGCCGGCGGTGCGGGTCTGCGCGGACTACTGCCGGGAGCCGGGGGCGGACGACGATGAATGAACCTGTGCGCACACTGCCAGCAGCACGCGACGGACGGCCTGCCGACGATCAGCATCGGCGCTCTGTGCTGCCGGGCGCGGCAAATCATGCACTCGCCAGTCAGGCGACGGAAGGCGGCGGCCGAAGCGCTGACGGCGGGGCTGACGCCGCAGGAGGTCGATGCGGTGCGGGAGCGGTGTCGGGAGATTGCGGCGCAGGTGCCGCGGTCGCGATGAGGCCGCCGCTGCGAGGCGACCGCAACCAGTGCGCAGGTTGCGGCGAACTTTTCAACAGCACCGCGGCGTTCGACAAGCACCGGGTTGGCGCATTCGGCGTTGACCGCCGCTGCCGCACGCCTGACGAGATGCGAGCAGCCGGCATGAGCAATGACACCGGGTGGTGGGTTACGGCCAAGAACCCGATGTTCGTTTCTGGCGCCACCGGCCTGATCGGGACGACGATCGCTTCGTGGGCGGCGCGATGACCCCAACCCAACGCAGCCTCGCCTACCTCCGCGAGCAAGGCTACATGGCCGCAGTGGTCGAACGCTGGAACCCGCACGCACGCATTCGCCAGGATTTGTTTGGCGTGGTCGACGTGCTGGCAATCCGCGATGGCGAGACGCTGGCAGTGCAGACCACCAGCGGGAGAAACGTGGCCGCGCGGGTGCGCAAGATTGCCGACTCGGACGCTACGCCCGCCATGCGATCGGCAGGGTGGCGGATCCACGTGCATGGGTGGCGCAAGGCGGCGAACGGACGCTGGACGCTGCGGGTGGAGGACGTTTCGTGACCGACCGCATCGA
>JAYKJC010000264.1:0-13328 GCA_035285885.1 Leptolyngbyaceae cyanobacterium
CGATTACGAACCGACTCAGGAACCCCAACAGGTGAGAGTCCGGCGATCGCCCTAAGATTCTGCGATCGCAAAAGTTCTACAAAACTGAGGCTGGGGCGACCTTCAATTTGAGCAACGGTTTCAATAGCGGCACTGAGATGGCGAGCCGCTTCAGCTTCGGTGTACCCCCGACGCTGAGCCACTTGCAAAGCCGATTCATCTGCTTCTAGCTCAGTTTGAGTGCCTTGTCGCTGCCGCCACACTTGAGTTCCTGCTAGAGCGGCCATTCCTCCGGCGACAATCACACCAACCGCATCAGACTGCGCCGCCTCCACGAGCACACCGACGGCCCCAACTGCTGCTAGAACTCGATAAGGCTCAAACTTAAACCACTGAACACCGACACTCCAACACACGGTTCTCAAGAACAGCAGGTCTCGCTGAGGCCGAGGCATTTGATTCCACAGATCAACGTTAATGCGAATTTCACGGCTGCGGTTCCATGGCAACGGTAACTCTGCCGCAATCACCACGGACTGAACAGGCTGATTAACCAGACGACAAAGCATCCGCCCTGAGGCAGGCATCAGATCTAACAACCGCCCCATTTCAGGATCTGAATCAACGGGCTCCCCTCTGCGCCATGATTCTGAGCGGTTCGTGCCAAACAATCGAGAACTCATGCGCCGCCAATCAAGACGGGAAGATGAATTAGAAGATGACGTAGAACGACGAGTCATACACGTTACCCAAGCACATAATCAACGACGAAAAGCCCGTGTCATCGATGGGGAATTTGAGGCATTGTTCAAGGCATTGAAAAATTACGACATAAGAGCCTTTGGTTCTGACGTGTCACAATTTTCCTATTGAGACTATAGCAGTCACAATGAACTAGAGAACACTTTTCGCAGGGATCCAGCAATTCTCATTATGGCAATTCAGGGAGCAAAACGGTCGCCGCAAGCGACCGTTTTGCTCCCTGAACCGATACAAGTGAGCGCCGCTCAGGCGCGAAGTCTTTCAAAATGAGAATTGCTGGCAGGGATCTTCGTAACGCACATTTCAATCTGATGCCTCACAAATGCCTTATAAACGGGAGGATTGCGGCGGGATTATGGTGCGGTGATTCGCAGGGCGATCGCTCACATTCAGCAATTAGGGCTCAGTTCTCCCCTCAGCGCATCCTCCATGAACGCATCAACCGCATGAGGAACTAACCCGCTATAGTGAGAAAACAAGATGACAGGAGCGATTCATGAGTAGTGCAAGAAACGTATTGGGAACAGAACTTGCGATTTGCTGTACGTCTCCAATGACTGGATTCTACCGTGACGGGATGTGCAATACAGGAGCCGGAGATTTTGGAGCGCACGTCGTATGTGCCCAAATGACTGAGGAGTTTCTAGCATTTACGAAAGCCAAAGGGAATGATCTCAGTACGCCTATACCGGCCTACAGTTTTCCAGGGCTCAAACCGGGCGATCGCTGGTGTCTGTGTGCGTCTCGTTGGAAAGAAGCGTTAGATGAAGGTGCCGCGCCCCAAGTTGTTTTAGAAGCGACTCACGCCTCAGCATTAGAATACGTTTCTCTCAGTGAATTAAAAGATTACGCCATCCAAGACTAATGGTGGATTGAGGTGGGGTGGGGTGGGGTGATCATCCATCATCAGCTAAATTCTGGAGAATTCTCTCCTCGATCCTTGTGTGTCTGGGTTCATTCACACGCCCTGAATCAAGAAGCACGATGCCAAAGAAGGCAGCCCATCTCTTTGCCCGTTTTGTTGGGGCTTGCGAAAGTGAACCATAGGTATCCAATGCCCGTACTGCAGCTTCTGGTTGTCCGTTCATTTTTCGCTAGATGCTCGCGAGCCTTATTCCATCAAACTTCGAAGCTAGGTGATGGGTCCATATTTCTTTACGGGAATACTATTGGTAGGCTACTCCACGTCTAATGAATATCGGCTTATAGCGGTTTGCAACCGCGTTAAGCACAAAAACAGGTGTGTGTGGCGCAGTGCGCTCCACACACCTGTCCTTAACAAATGCGCATAGCGCTGTAGGTATTGACTCGGGTGTGTGGTTTGTCCTACGACATTACGAACTAGGACAATGGATGTGAGAAAGGATGACTCTCTTTAGGCTTGGGTAGCAAAGCAGTGGAGGGAATTTCGTCATGTCTTTAGAAGCTGGATTAACCGCATTTAAGCGAGGTCACTATGCGGATGCGATCGCCCATTTAGATACCTATTGTGCCGAGTGTGAGACATTGGGTTCCACGGGCTCACGGAATTATATGCAAGCGGGCATGGCGCTGGTCAAGGCGTATCATGCTGAAAAGAAATTTGATAAGGCGATCGCCCAATGCGAAGTCTTCATGGCGAGTGACAAAAACCCAGCCCTTAAAATTTGGGCTGATAAAACGTTTCCAAAATTACAAGATGCACAAAACGCACCTGAGCCTGAACCGAAGTCTGAAGAGGAATCAAAACTTGCGGCTGAATCCTATGATGCCTTAAAGCTCCTAGAATCTGGCATTGCGGCACAAAAGCGGGGCGACGACAAAGCAGCCATTGACGATCTTGAAGCCTATTTGGAGACGTGCACAAACGTGCGATCGCGCAACTTCATGCAGGCTCAAATATCGCGCGTCAAAGCCTATCGCAGTTTAGGACAACTTGAGCGTGCGCATGCCATTTGCGAAGAACTCCAGGCCATCGACAATGCAGCGCTGCAAAGTTGGGCATCGAAAGCCATCTCAGCTCTGGGTCAGGCAGGGGGTGCCCCAGCAGCTACGGCGTCAGAGCCATCTGATGAAACTCAATCGGAATCGGTCTCTACAGATTCAGAAAATTCACATCTGGATACGGATAAACTGTCCGTTCAGTCCCCTGAAAAGCGATCGCCTGCCCCCATACCGCGCAAGCCACCCATTCGCCCAGGAGTGGCGCGAATGCTCGACAATACGTCTACCGTCGAAATTTCTGCGGCTGCAAGCGCATCATCCTTTCCTTCAGAACCATCGAGCCAATCCGCATCAGTTCCATCTTCACACCCAGGTTCCAGTCATCACACCACTTCCAGTTCTCGGTCAGGGACAAGCCATAGTCGGTCTTCTTCCTCAAAAGCTCCAACCGCTGCTGGTACAGGAGTTGCGGCTCTGTTGGGGGGCGGGCTGCTAGTCATGCTGACAAAACCCGTGTTTCGACGATTTTTATTTGCGATCATCGGGTTGACCATTGGCGTGAGTCGGGCTTGCCTCGGGGGCGGGTTCACCGGCAGCGATAGCTATACAGATGAAAGTTATTCAGATTACACAGCGGACGCTCTGCATGATGCCGCTTGCAACGGCGATCCCCAGGAGGCTCAAGCCTTAATTCAAAATGGGACATCCGTTGATGTCATCGACAGCGAAGGCAATACCCCGCTTTTCCTGGCTGTATCAGGCTGCTCGTCAAACTATGAAACGTATCCGGTCACCGAAGGCCATCGCGCTGTTATCACCCTCCTGATAAATAACGGAGCTTCCACGTCTAGCGTAAACAACTACGGACAGACTCCCCTGCATTGGGCAGCGGCATGGGGGCCTGCGGACGTTACCACGTCGCTCGTTAGCTATGGAGCGAATGTTGGAGCAGTTGATGAATATCAAGACACCCCGTTACATTGGGCAGCTTGGGCCGGGAACGACTCTTCTGCTGAAGCTCTGGCCAATTTAGGTGTTCCGCTCAGTCCAATCAATGCAGATGGAGACACCCCCCTGGATGTTGCCCGAAATTTTGGCAGCTATTCCACGGCTGAGCTTCTCCAGGGTCGGGGAGCGACAGCTAAAACCACCTATTGAAACCGCCAGATATTGGGGATGTTGATAGCTGAACGTGTAGAATGCTGGAGCCTTTTTCAGGCTGCGTCAAATGCGATGTCAGTCACCCATGAACCAGGATAGGGCGATCGCCCCCAGTCCCAACAAAAACCAAGCTGGAAAATGCACTGCCTCAAACAAATGAATCGGTATAAGGGTCGTCAACTGCGTAATCACGAGACTGACGAATAGAAAAATGGATATGACAACAATTAGCATAGACATTCTCCAGAGAGATCGTTGGAGACGAGTGCGTTGAGACTTTTGTACACATTCGGCCCTTTTGCCCGCATTCACACAACCTTACAATCAATCCTTTTGAACCTAGCTGCCTACAGGCTGCCACAACACGAGGGTGTGGTCGGCTCCCGCGCTAACCAGCATCCGCCCATTCGGGGTAAAGGCGAGCGATCGCACAGGCTTTTTATGATTGACCAGGGGAGGACTCAGACGTTTCGCATGGGCAACACTCCATATTTCCACACTGCGCCCTGAGGCACTGGCGATAACCTGTCCATCAGGATTGAAGGCAATGGTGGTTAGGACTCGCGCCTGATGACTGTGCAACACTCCCAAGCATCGTTTCTTTATATCCAATAGCTCAATGGTCGCGCCTGTTGCACAGGCCAGCAGTTGACCATTTGGGCTAAACCTCACAGAGGTGGTGCCATTGAGTTGGTAGCTGGTCTGCCACACTTGGGTTTGGCTATAGGCACTCCAAAGCTCCACCGTACCTGCGAGGGTTCCGATGGCGAGTAGGCGACCATCGGGACTAATGTCCAATGATCGAATGCAATTGAAGGTCTGCGGCAATTGCGAGATAAGACGCCCTGACTGAGTGCTCCATTGGCAAATCTTCGTTCCTGTCGCACTAACCAAAATAGGCTTTTGAGGATGAAAAACTAAGGCTTGAATGATGTCAGTTTGGCGCGGCAGCGTATGGGCAATTTCTCCGTCGGGCAAAGACCACAAGCGAATGCAGCGATCATACCCACCGCTGGCGATCGCCTGACCATTCGCATCAATCGCAACGCTGGTCAATCTCTGAGGATGCCCATTGAGAACTCCTACCGCTTTTCCATGAGGTAACGACCAAAGCTTTAGCTCTCCGTCAAACCCTGCACTCACCGTCATCGTACTGTCAGGATGAATGGCGATCGCCCGAATCTGATCTCGATGCCCTTGAATGATGGACTTCGCCCGTACATTCGCCCAATGGTCGGGCAATACCTTGTAAGCCAAAACTGGCCAGGGGTCACGCTTCTCTTTCAGGGATACGACAGCATGGGCATGTACCGAAGTTCCATGAGAGGAGGTTCCCTGCAATTGCTGGAGAATTTCTTGAGCCGTTCTCGGTCGATTCCCCGGCATCGTCTCCATCATGCGGTCAATCAGATCAGCCAGCCAATCAGAAATCTGAGGAACGTAGCTGCGCCAATCTAACTTCCCCGTCTTATCATCAATGTCAATGCCCATCGGATGCATTCCACTCATCAGATGAACAAAGGTGCGCCCCAAAGCAAAAAAGTCAGACTCTGCCCGAGCGCGTCCTTCTGCTTGTTCATGCGGAGTATACCCTGCTGCAAAAATCCGTGTTCCAGTGTGCAGTCCCGTATTTTGAAGGTAGGTCACGGTCACATCTCGAACCGCCCCAAAATCAATGAGAACCAGTTGCCCACTGGCCGTCAACATGATGTTAGAGGGCTTGATGTCCCGGTGAATGAGCCCTTGCCGATGAATCACATCCAAGATCGTGACCAACTGCTGAAGCCATTCCACTGCCTGATCCTGCTTGAGGGGTTGGTTGTGACGTAACCGCATCCACACATCGAGCGATCGCCCCTCAACGTACTCCATCACCAGACAATGCAACGGATTTGTCGCATGGCTAGGCCAGGTGAAATATCCCCCTTCATCAACTTTGGGAATACCCGGATGATGGAGCCGACTCAACACCCTAGCCTCCCGTCGAAACAGGTCAATGGACTTCTGACGACTCTTCGCTTCCTGAAAACGGCTCAGATTCAAAATTTTTAAGACTTTCACCTGATAGGCGTTATTGACCAGTGGCGCAACTTCATCGATGACCTGAAACGTTTCACCAAATCCGCCATAGCTAAGCGATTGAACGACTCGATACCGACCATTCAGAACAGTATCCGGTTCAATCGACGATATTGACTCGCCCACCCAATCGTGCACCACTGTCGTCCTATCAAGGTACATAAGAAACGGCGACATCAAAACTTTCAGCTCAACGCCACCTACTTCTAGAATAACGGAGAATTCCCAAGTCCTGATGCCGAAGCTTCAGAGCAAGTACAAAAAGCACAGATGCCCTGACGCAAAAAACGTGAGCGATTCCAGCAATAGCGACACCGACTTCAATGTTTAAAAACACACATAAATTGCAACCATTCCGGGGCTGAAGTTTTCTCATCAAAAAAACTCCAGCCCCTAATCTAGACGTGGGTTAGAACCTCTATGACGCTCACACTGAGTTGGGTTGAAGGAACTCGTTACGCTTCTTCCGATTCAGTCCCAGGCTCCTCAAACTTATATCCAACCCCTCTTACGGTTTGAATCAAGGCTGGTTGTGCCGTGTCCGTTTCAATCTTCTTGCGAATTTGGCCAATATGAACATCCACCACTCGCTGGTCGCCGACATACTCATAGTCCCAAACTTTCTGGATTAGCTCAGCCCGCCGCCACACCCGTCCAGGATGGCTCGCTAAGAAGTGCAGTAGATCAAATTCCAAAGCCGTCAGGGGGATCAATTGATCATCCAGCGTCACCTCTCGCCGCACAGGGTCGATCATTAACCGATTAAATGTCAATCGCTGCTGCTCGGCTGTCGTCACCGGACGCTGACGCTTGAGAATTGCGCCAACCCGAACTTCAAGTTCACTCAGACTAAAAGGCTTAGTCAAATAATCATCGGCTCCCTGAGAGAAACCCAAAATCTTATCCGACTCGTCCGTCCGACTGGTTAGCATTAGCACAAAAACACCTGTGCGTTTCTGCATTTCTTCACAAAGGCTATAGCCGGTCGCGTCTGGAAGATTGACATCGAGAATTACTAAATCAGGGTTGAACTGTTCAAATAGAGACAGCGCAGCTTTACCGTTCTCGGCAGTCTCAATTTGGTAATCATGCTTCGATAGAAAGCGATGTACCAGAGTTCTGATTGCAGGGTCATCATCAACAACGAGGATCTTGGCTGAGGCCATAGTCGTAACCTTTTGATGGATAGCTGTGAACTACATCTGTAAACGAGAATTACATCCGTAAATGGTGGATTATAAAAGCGTGTTTATTATGGCTAAAGCTTAAGCAATAATTAAAGCGAGTCGTGAAAGTTAATTTAATAAACAACCAAAAGCTTGGCTCTCCATTATGTTATATCCATGAGCCCAATATTGCCTCATATTTGGATAGCCTCATATTTGAAACGGTTTTTGCAGAGTCTTTGCATAGGTCATTGCAAGGTCTCTAGAAGAACGAGGCTCACGATCGCAGGCCACACATCTGACTATTCTCTAACTACTGAGCGAAGTATAAAGACACGTTTGGGTTGTTCACGTAGAGTGCAGTATAGCCTTTCAGGCATAACTAGCGTTGGGACGCCAGCGGAATACACCCAGTTGATTAGGGAGAAATCCCCTCAAAAACTCCCCTCTCGTTACAATCATGTCACTACAAGTCAAACCGACTGTTGAATGAACACTAAACAATACGTATGCTCTGAGTCTACTTTCAATAGTGGCTAACAAGCTTCAGGATAATTCACCAACGTTCGCCAGTTTGTTAAGGGATTATGTGTCTCTTGACTGTTCACTGCTCTTCTCGACAGCTAAAATGCAAGAAACGGTTCTTAGAGCCTGCCTAAAAACCCGCTGGAGCTTCTGGCGTTCTTCTCTCGCAGAGAAATCTGAGAGAATATCTTGGATGAATACGTCACTGGATACATTTGGGACTATGCATTGGTGAGGATGACATGTGAATTCCATGGTTTTTCTTTAGCAAAGGAAAGTTTCACAGATTAACGATGACATTTGACTCAGTTTAATATCAGACAAGGCTTCTTCTAAAGGTTGGCTCAGGTTATTCTTACGAGATACGTACGCTTTTCTGATAATGGTAAATACGATCAGATACATGGGAGTTTGGAGACGCTGACGATGAGTACTCAAAATCACTATGAGACATTAGGGGTTGATGAAAACTCATCTTTTGAAGAAATTCAAGGTGCGCGCGATCGCCTCTTACAGGAATTTGCAGAAAACAAGAAGCAGTCTGAAGCAGTTGAGGCTGCTTATGATGCCATCTTGATGAATCGATTACGGATGCGACAAGAGGGAAAAATTAAAGTTCCCGATCAAATTCGCTTTGCTGAAAAAGAGGTCGAGGCTAAAGCGTCTAACCAATCGTCAAAGCAAGCACCCGCCTGGGTTAGCCAGCTAATGGATAATCCGAGCCGAAACGAAGTGTTATGGCCTGCGGCTATTTTCATAGGCACTGCACTGCTGGGACTTGCTGCAGAATCGGCTGGAATTGCAGTGGGTGTGATTGCTGCTGTCTATTTGTTGAACCGTAAAGAAAATAAGTTCTTTCGCTCGTTACTACTTGCTCTGGCGGCTTTAGCTGTCGGTGCGCTCATTGGAACGCTGGTCGGGCAAGCCATGGGACTCCAATTACAAGCGACGGAGGGCATTAGCCTGATATCCTTTGCAGGTATTGTCACATCCTTCTTCTTTTGGTTAGTGACCAGCTTCTTCAAGTAACTGAGAGCCGTGTCAAAATTGGGCTGATGATGACGCAAGCGAGTTTAGGCTCTGGAGCCTGGGCTCAATATGTGTTGGCAAGACCTTGTACGGGCGATCGCCATTAAAATCGCCTATTGTCCTGGTACTCAAAACCTTCGAAGAAGCCTCTCAACCCCTTTTTGTTTTTCCCATGGGATCTAACTGGACGTATCAATATCCGCCACTTCTACCCGGTATCTTGGTTAAGCGCTACAAACGCTTTTTAGCTGATATCGAATTAAACAGCGGTAAAACGATTACCGCCCACTGCCCCAACACCGGGCCAATGACTGGCGTTTGCACAGTGGGGAGCAAAGTTTGGGTATCCGAAAGTGATAACCCATTGCGGAAACTGAAATATACGTGGGAACTGATTGAAGCCCACGACACTGTTCCCACCTGGGTGGGAGTCAATACAGCCCTGCCCAATCGAGTGATCAAGTCTGCGCTAGAAGCTCACGCCATCCCAGAAATAAGCGGCTATACAACCATTCGACCTGAAGTGGCCTATGGCAAGACCAAGAAAAGTCGGATTGACTTCCTTCTCAGTGGAGGTTCCAAGCCAATTTATGTGGAAGTCAAGAACACCACATGGGTCGATAGAACGCGGGCTCTCTTTCCTGACACAGTAACAGAGCGGGGACAGAAACACCTTCAAGAACTGATGGAACTTGCTCCCGATGCTGAAGCTGTCATGCTCTATTTCATTAACCGAGGAGATTGTCCTCAGTTTTCACCGGGAGATAGTGCTGATCCCACCTATGGAAAACTGTTTCGAGAAGCGATCAAAAAAGGCATTCGCGTATTGCCCTGTCGATTTGAGATTACGCCCCAATCCATTCGGTATTTAGGGCTTGCAGATCTCGTTCTGTGAGGGGCGAGATGTAAGGAGCATGCTGTGAGGGACGGGCTGTGAGGAACGGGCTGTGAGGGACGGGCTGTGAGGGGCGATCGCCTCAGAATCTCCTCAGAATCTATGACTTAATTTATGATCCTGTGTCTGTGTCAACTTTTGTTTCCGTTCGAATTTTCGAACACCACCAATCCCGAATGGGGGGCGGAAATCTGACCCAGTACATTGTCAATACAAACGGCTCTTGAGAATACTCCTGATTTACAATAGACACTGAATAGGATGGACATCGCTTCGCTGCGATGTCAGCGACAAAACGACGACCGATACGCCGCCAGCTTGGTTCTTTGCTATGCCACTGAATTCGGCAACAAGGCCAAGGCAGATCTTCGCGATCAAACAGTTGACAACAAGGGCCAATCACCCGATAAGTAAAGTGTTTCCCCGGACTCTCAAAAACAAAGCCAGTCGGCAGCGGATGATGACAGGGATCAGCAGGATTCAGATGCTGAGCATCCATAGTGCCAGCAGGAAGGGGGTAATCAGTGGGTAGTGGGGTTTGGAACATAGCAGCATGATCGCCAATCGTTTCCGTAATCCGGCCTCTTTACGTTGAAGAATATACCAGGAAATCTTGTTGGAGAATCTTCTCCACGTCTTTGCAAAGAGAGTCTTTTACAGGAGTAAAAGCTTCTTTCATCAGGAAAAAGACAATGTTGCGCTAGATCCGGGAACTCTAAAAATAGGACGCTATTCGGAATCCGGCACAAATGAATTTCAATCTATCTCGTTGAAATGCAGACGTGCATTGCGCTTCTTGAGTAGTCTACCGTTGATTATGTGCGTCCATCAATCACGCTAGCTTAGCACTATTGCCTAATACCCATAAGGCTCAGTGCTTGTAGCAGCCCGTCAATGTTCAAGTGGGTGACTGATTGAAACGTTGTTAACACAAACTAAACGTTGCTAACACAGAGGATTAACCTGTGGGTATCTTTGAAAGATTAAGACACGAATTTATCGACATCATCGAGTGGACTGACTCGACGAATGATACGATTGCCTATCGATTTGAACGGTACAACAACGAAATCAAAATGGGCGCACAGTTAACGGTTCGCCCTGGACAGAAAGCCGTGTTCGTCAACGAAGGTCAGGTAGCTGATGCTTTTGAGCCAGGTCGATACGAATTACTGACTCAAAACCTCCCCATCCTCAGCGCGTTGAAAGGATGGAAATATGGGTTTCAATCACCATTCAAAGCTGAAGTCTACTTCTTCAACACCAAGATTTTCGCAGACCTGAAATGGGGAACTCCAAACCCCATCACAATCCGTGACCCAGAACTTGGGCCTGTGCGTATTCGTGCCCACGGTACTTACAGTATTCGGGTCGTCGATCCTACACAGTTACTGCAAGAATTTGTGAGCACCGACGGGTTGTTCCAGGTCGATGAAATTAGCAACCATATTCGAAATCTAGTCATTACTGGATTCGCAAGTTGGGTTGGGCGAGCAGAAGCAGGGGTTTTTGACTTCGCCGCGAACTATTCTGACTTTGGCAACAGCATCCAAGCCAGCCTCCAGCCTGACATGCAGTCGTATGGCATCGAGTTAGTCAAGATTCTTGTTCGTGACATTACTCTACCTCCAGAGGTCGAGCAAGCCATCGATCGCCGTAATGCGATGGGTCTGCTGGGTAACATGCAGCAATATGCTCAATATCAAGCGGCAAATGCCATTGAAGCCTCAGCAGAAAAGCCTACCGTCGGTGGTGGCACATCGCCTCTCGATTTTGGGGTGGGTTTGGCCATGGGGCAACAAATTGTTAACGCCTTCCAGCAACCCGCTCAGGGCAGTCCAACTTCGGCTCCAGTTCAACCTCAACAAAATCAAGTGGCTTCACCCCCACCGCCACCCCCGTCTGTTCAGTGGTTCATTTCTCGCGATGGACAAAACTTCGGTCCGTTTAACGCCAATCAACTTCCTCAAAATGGGCTAACCCCCAATAGCTTTGTTTGGCGGAATGGCATGGAAAGTTGGCTGCCAGCCTCCCAGGTGGCTGAATTATCGTACTTGTTGAGTCCCCCCCCACCGCCTCCCGCAGAGAATTAACCCTCTTCAGCTCACACAGTGCGTCCTGATTTTTGAGTCAACGTGGGTCTTCTGCCCACATTGACTCAGAATCAAATCGATCCCAACATCACGGCTGATTTTCCTGTCTCACCATGACCGCGACAACCTCGCCAACTCAAAAGTTCCCTTGTCCCAGCTGTAGTGCAAATCTAGAGTTTGACCCGGACACCAACCAGCTTGTCTGTTCTTTCTGCGGCACAACGCAGACGATTGAGCATTCAACGCTTGGAGGTCCCGTTGAGCAGAACTTTGATGATTTTTGGGATGCTGAGCATACGCAGCTTGCGGCACTGTCAACAACAGCCATGGAAGTAAGCTGCCCTGGCTGTCATGCATCCATTACCTTTGAACCTCCAGATGTAGCTGGAGACTGTCCGTTTTGCGGGACCAGCATTGTTGCGCAACCACGCACTGCAAATCCAGTCATGACTCCGAATGGCGTTTTGCCGTTTCAGTTTGGGAAAAAAGAAGCTCAGAAAAAAATCCGTGCATGGTTGGGCAAACTTCGGTTTGCCCCCAATGGCCTGAAGAAAATGGCTCAAAATGACGGGTTGCAGGGTGTATATTTGCCGTTTTGGACGTATGACTGCCATACGACCAGTCGCTATACCGGCAAACGCGGAACCTATTACTATGTTGACGTTAGCTATACGACAACCGATTCGAATGGAAAGACCGTTCGGCGCACTCGTCAAGAAAGACGAACGCGTTGGAGGTCGGTCAGCGGAAGTGTCTCTCATTTTTGTGATGATATTTTAGTGGCTGCAACCCATGCGGTTGAAAAGAAGCGCATGGAGCAGCTTAAGCCCTGGGATTTAGAGAAGTTAGTACCTTATAAGCCATCCTATTTAGCAGGCTTTAAAGCCCAACGCTACGAAGCTAATTTGAAGCAGGGATTTGAAATTGCCAAAGAAGAAGGCATTAAGCATGATATCGATGCAGCAATTCGTCGAGATATTGGTGGAGATACTCAACAGATTCTCTCTGTTCAGACGACGTACCACGACATCAAATTCAAGCATATTTTGCTTCCTGTGTGGATTGCCTCCTATCGGTTCAAAAATAAGCAGTACCAGGTCATTATTAATGCACAAACAGGAGAATTATTGGGCGATCGCCCCTGGAGTAAGCTGAAAATTGCCGGAGCCGCTGCCGGGGCAACAATCCTTGCTCTGTTTGCTCAATGTGCTGGGCCTATTCTTAATCAGTTGGATTCACCCAGTTCCTCTCCCTCGCGTCCAGTTCCAACACAATCAGTTCCTCAACCGCCTTCCCCCCAACCGGTCGTTCCTGCACCCGCGCCATCTTCTTCAACGCCTACCAAGCCCGCTTCACCGCCCTCAGCCTCTTCTCAACCCAGTGCAGCCTATCAACAGGCGATTAACTTAGCCGGACAAGCAGCGACTCAAACCCAGGTCGCTCAGTCTGCTCAAGACTGGCAACAGATTGCCAATCTTTGGATACAGTCTATTGAACTCCTTAAGCAAGTTCCGTCTAGTAGCCCGAACTACGCCACTGCACAGCAAAAGATTCAAGAGTATCAAGTGAACTTGAATTACGCGCGTCAACAGCTCCAATAAGAATTACAGCGCTGTGCGCTGAGGTTAAGCACAGTTGTGGGGGGGGCGGGGCGCCCCACCCAACACGGCCGGGGCGTTATTCCAATGCACAACGCAGTAAGCATAAAAACCCAAC
>JAYKJC010000265.1:0-11971 GCA_035285885.1 Leptolyngbyaceae cyanobacterium
GCCACCACCACAAAACCTATCCTTACTAAGGGGTGCTGGGCGTCTGGGTTCACTCCACAGCCCCAATACGCCCAAGTATTCTGATAGGTGAACACAACTCATTGATGAACTAGCGCAGAACCGGAGTTGCAATGTCTGCATCTTGGAAAAGTGGTGTGCTGAGGTATCGCTCACCAAAACTTGGCTGAATCATCACAATCAGCTTGCCTTCATTTTGAGGGCGGCAGGCAACCTGGATACAGGCGGCTAAGGCTGCACCGCTTGAAATACCTGAGAGTAATCCTTCTTCTCGGGCCAAGCGACGACCGTACATAATTGCATCTTCATCGCGAATGGCCAGGACTTCATCAATTAAATCTGTATTTAAGACCTGAGGAATAAAGCCCGCACCAATGCCCTGGATTTTGTGAGGCCCAGGCTTCTCCCCAGAAAGGACTGAACTGCTTGCAGGCTCAACGGCGATCGCCCTCATCTGGGGTTTGCGACGTTTCAGCACATCTGTAACACCTGTGATAGTGCCCCCTGTTCCGACCCCTGCCACAAGAATATCGATTTCTCCGTTGGTATCGTCCCAAATTTCCAATGCCGTCGTTTCCCGGTGCGCATGGGGATTTGCTGGATTTTGAAACTGCTGAAGCATGTACGCATCTGGGAGGGTATCCACAATTTCTTGAGCCCGTTGAATGCACCCTCCCATGCCATCGATGCCCGGTGTCAGTTCTAATTCTGCACCGTAGGCACACAGCATGGATCGACGCTCAGCACTCATCGTCTCCGGCATGGTCAAAATAAGCCGATATCCTTTTGCTGCAGCAATCATGGCTAACGCGATGCCTGTATTGCCAGAGGTAGGTTCGACCAGGGTGGTTCGTTCGGGTGAGATGAGGCCCTTGCGTTCGGCAGCTTCAATCATGTTGATGGCAATCCGATCTTTAACGGATGCAGACGGATTCATCCCCTCTAGCTTGACCACAATTTCAGCCAGACATCCTTCTGTTTTTGGAATCCGGTTCAGTCGAACGAGTGGAGTCTTGCCAATGAGTTCAGTAATATTCTGGGCAATTCGCATGGGTCAAACAGTAAATAGGGTGATGACGGAGAATCTCTCATATAGCGCTATGCGCGTTGGTTAAGTGTGGTGGTGTAGGGCCGCTGCGCTCCACACCAGCGTTTTTGGGCTTGACTAACCCACACACTGCTATCGATTCATTAGCATTGCATAAATTCTAGAGTACCTGCTCGGGTAGTGGTACGTCGGAATGATATTTGCCCCTGAACTTCCATCATGAGAATTGCTGAGATACTTGGGCTCGTAACTTACAGCGCTATGCACGTTCGTTAAGTACAAAATCACCTCGTGAACAAGGGGCTTAAGCCCCTTGTCTGTGCTTAATCCATTTGCGCACCGCTCTAGAAATATCAAAAAGCATAACTGTGCTGAATCAACGCGGCTGAACCAACGCGACCATCACAAAAAAATGCTCTGGCTTTCACGGAAGCCAGAGCAAGTATGAACTATTGCAACGCTACACATGCACCGTTGCGATTAAGGAACCAGCAATCTTAGAAGCTAAACGTAGTTCTAAGGTGTGCAATAACTGCATCCTCATTATCATCGTTGTTTAGAGGATCAGCCAAGTAAACGATGGAAGGAGTGATGAGGATGTTGTCGTTGATGGGGAACGCATAATAGCCTTCAACCAAGAAGCCATTGTCGTCTCCCTCAATGAACTCACCATCCAAGGAGTAATCAGGAACACCTGCGAGAATACCCAACTGGCTGCCCTCAGCAAACAAGTCGTTGAATGCGAGAGTACCCTGCCAGCTCCAAGCTTCGTAGTCGTCAGCAGCACCGATACCTTGGATGTCAACATAAGCAATACCACCACCAAGCTCAATGGTGTCGTTGATCTTGAAGTTGATCTGACCACCGTAGGTGTTAGCAACTTCAGGTGCGTCGTTGTAGAAACCTTCACCTGCGTAGCCGTTAACGTAAGTGAATGCAGCGTCAACGAAGTCGCTCAAGAAGGTGAGCTGACCGATGATGCTGTAGTCACCGTTGAAGATACCCTCTTCCAGAGCGGGAGATGTACCGTTAGCTGCAGAATAACCGAAGTCAAGGCTGAGGTTGTCGAACAACTGAACAACCGCACCCGCACCCTGGTCTCCATCACAAGCGATCGCATACTGACGAGGGAAACCAAAGTCAGAGACAGAACCGCCGCCTGAGCTATCGAGAGGGCTGATGGTACTTGCTACGAAGTCATCACAGCTGATGCTGTTTGCACCAATGATGATTTCAGCTACATCAAACGCGGGGAAGGTGTAGACCAAGTCATCAAGTCTGAAACTGTCATCGCTTCCGCCTGCGAAGGAACGACCGATGAAGTCAACATCGAAGTCAGGAAGGTTACGAGCCTGGAAGCGAGTTCTCAAGCGGTCTTCACCAGTGAAGCTAGTATCAAAGTTCAAACGAACCCGATAACCAAAAGTTGCTTGATCATCAAAGTCGCCCTGATCGATAGCGGCTTCCTGAGCGAAGATAACTTCTCCTCTCAACTTTGTAGTTGTAGAGAACTGATTCGCTTCAAGCTCAGAAACACGTGCTTCAAGAGCGTCTACACGTCCACGGAGAGTTGCCAATTCAGCAGCGAACTCTTCTTGAAGACGCTGAAGAACTGCAAGGTCTTCACGGCTTACTTTGTCAGCCAAACCAGCAGCAATTAATTCGTTGATGCGATCCAAACATGCGTTCAAACCAGCAGCGAACTCATAACGAGTCATCGCACGATTACCACGGTATGTACCATCGGGATAACCAGCGATACAGCCGTAACGCTCAACCAAAGACTGGAGAGCCTGGAATGCCCAGTCAGTGGGCTCAACATCAGACAACTGAGAAACAGAAGTAACCTGAGCGGCACTGTTGCCGTATCCCTCAGCACTGTACTGGTTGATCTGATCGAGACTAGAAACAGACGTTTGCGCCTCAGAAGCAATCGCAGCCGTAGATGCGATGATTGAAGCTCCGAATACTGCTGGTGCAACCAACAGAGACTTAATCATTTTCATTCGTAGTGTCCTCACACCTAGGTAAATACGAAGATTACACAGTCAATAATGTTATAACACTGCTCATCTTCGACGTACACATTCCACAGAATAACAATATCAGAATTTTCCGATAAGAAAAGGATCAGAACGATATGAAAAACTGACAGCTCTATATAGAGTGTTTAAATCTGTCCCATAAAAAAAGCTCCGCAGGTATGCAGAGCTGGACGCCTAGCAATCATCAGAGAATACGGATAAGTAGCTCTTATGATTGATGATGCTCAATTGTTGACCTTTAGAACCGGAACCGGGTTCTGAGGGCACCAATGATGGTGGCATCATTATCATTGTCGTTAAGTGGGTCAGTCAAAACGATGATGCTCGGAGTGATTTCGATATTATCGTTCAAGCGATAGCGATAAAATCCCTCAACCAGGAAACCCGTATCATCAGTTGCGCCCTCTAAGTCCCGAGTGTAAGTCGGTACGCCTGCCAGAATTCCTAACAAGTCGCCATCATTAATTAGGTCAGGAACAGCGATCGTTCCCTGCCAGCTCCACAAATCGAAGTCCTCAGCTCCACCAAGCTGCTGAACGTCAGAGTAGGCAACACCGCCACCAAACTCAAGAAACTCCAGGAACTTAAAGTTGAGCTGAGCACCATAGGTGTTTGCAACGGCGGGGACTCCCCCTAAAACATCGTCGTAAACGCCTTGGTCAAACTCATCACTGTCAACGGCAAAGGAGTTGGAGTACATGAATCCAGCATCAAGGAAATCACTGATGAAGGTGAGCTGAGCAGATGCGGCATAGTTTCCGTTAAACAAACCTTCCTGCTCTGCGGGAGACGCTGGGTCGTCTGCCACATATCCGATGTCAAGAGAAAGACTGAAGTCATCGTTATCGATGAGGCCGAAGCTACCCCCAATTCCTGCGCCACTTCCAGGGAAGGCTTGCTCATACTGGCGAGGGTCTGCAAATTCAGAAATGGCACCGCTACCGGAACTGTCCAATGGGCTGATGGAGTTGCTGTAGTCGTTGTCAATGTCTAGACCGTTGGCACCAATAACGATTTCAGCAAAGTCGCCGACTGGAAAAGAGTAGATCAAGTCGTCCAACTCGAAATTCCCCTCACTGTCGCCGCCCGCCTGGAACCCAAGCTGATCCCCCTCAAAGCCAATGATTTCCTCTGCTTCAAAGCGAGTTCTCAAGCGGTCTTCACCCGTGAAGCTGGTGTCAAAATTGAGTCGGGCACGATACCCAAAGGTGGCCTGGTCATCAAATTGATCATCCTGATCAATCACGAAGGGGGTAAAGAAGATGACCTCTCCTCCCAACTTCGTCGTTGTGGAAAACTGGTTGGCTTCAAGTTCAGAAACGCGGGCTTCGAGCGCATCGACACGGCCCCGAAGCGTTGCCAATTCAGCCGCAAATTCTTCTTGAAGACGCTGGAGAACGGCGAGGTCTTCACGGCTGACCTTGTCAGCCAAGCCAGCAGCAATTAATTCATTGATGCGATCCAAACATGCATTTAAACCAGCAGCGAACTCATAGCGAGTCAGCGCACGGTTGCCGCGATAGGTTCCGTCTGGATAACCTGCGATACAGCCGTAGCGCTCGACCAGCGATTGCAGCGCCTGAAATGCCCAGTCCGTGGGCTCAACGTCAGACAGCTGGGAAACGGACGTGACCTGACCCATCGCATTTAGAGTTCCTGAATCTTCCAGAGAATAGACTGGAAGGGTATTTGAGGACTCATTTGCAAAAGCAGGTGCGCCAAGGGCTAACGACGCACCCAGCGCAACAGGTGCGGACATGAACAATGCACGTAAGTTTTTATTCACCATGTTCCTCACACTCTAGGTAGAAAGTTAAAAAGACAACGAGGTCAACCACGGTGGAATGTATCAGGGCTAACTGATTCCTTCGTGAATTAGAGGTTATGGGCACTTTAAGAGCGCGAGTCGCTTGTTCCTTTCGATGACATGCTGCGATGAGATGCAATTCGTTGTTTGGGTGGCCTTTGGTTCTGTCTGTAGAAGATGCGTTGTTTTATGGCGAGGCTTAGAATTGGTAAATAGGCACAGAGTCTTTGAGTGTCATACCTGTGATGATTCTGGCTTCACCCTGTTTGAGTTGAACCTGTTTGAGTTGAAGAGTTGCAGTTCTTCTTGTAGAAAGCACTAACTTCTAGACTGAAACTTCTAGACTCAATCGGGGGTAAAGCCTGGGCTTCATAGGTCAAAGGTTTAGGTCAAAGTTCTGTCCACTACCCAGTTCTCTACTTCATCTCACTCAGCACACTTTGATTCAATCAGAAACACTGGAATTACTTGAATGGTCTCGGCTGTGTCAGCATCTTTCGACGTTTGCTGCGACCAAGTTGGGGGCGATCGCCGCTCAACGTCACACAATTCCTGAACGACAGGAGGAGAGTCAGCGGTTGCTCACGCAGACGCAGGA
The DNA here is from genome assembly GCA_035285885.1 of Leptolyngbyaceae cyanobacterium. Lineage (GTDB taxonomy): Bacteria > Cyanobacteriota > Cyanobacteriia > CAKZMO01 > CAKZMO01 > JBCCWF01. The sequence goes on from JAYKJC010000265.1 coordinate 5,517, forward strand.
GGCGTATCAGCTTGAGATGAGCCTTCCTAATGGCCTTCCGTTTGGTGGATTGCGGGATATTTGGCAGCCGCTGGAATTTGCAGAAAAGGGTCGGGTGCTGATGGGAAAAGACCTGCTGGATGTGGCGACGACGCTGGCGGGTGCCCGACAATTACGCCGCATTATTGACGGGCAGGACGAGGTGCCAACCCTACAGGAATTGGTGTCGGACATGCGCACCTATCCTGAACTGGAGCAGGAAATTCATCGATGCATTGATGAGAATGGCCATGTGTCTGATCGGGCCAACCCAAAACTGGCGGGGATTCGAGAAAAAATTCGGAGTCTGCGCGATCGCATCTACGACACCCTGCAAAAACTGATGCAGCGTCAGGCCGGGGCGATTCAAGAACCTGTGATCACTCAACGGGGCGATCGCTTCGTACTCCCCGTAAAAGCGCCCCAAAAGGATGCGATTCCTGGCATTGTGCATGATGCCTCAACCAGCGGCGCAACGCTCTATGTCGAGCCGGACAGCGTGGTTTATCTCGGCAATCAATTTCGGCAGGCCCTTCGACAAGAGCAGGCTGAAGAAGAGAAAATCTGTCGCGTGTTGACGGAAAAAGTGGCGGAGGTGATTCCCGACATCGAAAGGGTGCTGGTGATTGTCACGACGCTGGATTTGGCGACTGCCCGCGCCCGGTATGCCGTTTGGCTGGATGCCTATCCCCCCACGTTTATCGACCGTTCTACGGATGAACGCATCATTCTGCGCAAGCTACGGCATCCTCTTCTCGTCTGGCAGCAGCACCATGAGGAAGGGCCAGCGGTAGTTCCCATTGACTTATCGATTCAGCCTCAGATTCGCGTTGTTGCCATCACTGGCCCAAACACAGGCGGCAAAACTGTCACCCTCAAGACCCTCGGCCTCGCCTGTCTGATGGCAAAAGCAGGGATGTTTGTTCCTGCGAGTGAACCTGTGCAACTGCCCTGGTTTCAGAAGATTCTGGCGGACATCGGAGATGAGCAGTCGCTCCAGCAAAGCCTCTCGACGTTTTCGGGGCACATCCGGCGGATTAGTCGCGTGTTGGAGGCGATCGCCCCTTCAGACTCTCCCACTCTTTCCAACTCTCTAATTCTGCTCGACGAAGTGGGTGCAGGCACCGATCCTTCAGAAGGCAGCGCGTTGGCGATCGCCCTTCTGCAACATTTGGCTACCCATGCTCAGCTCACTATCGCAACGACCCACTTTGGTGAACTGAAGGCCCTGAAATATCAGGATGAGCGCTTTGAGAATGCGTCAGTTGAATTCGATGATGTCACCTTATCACCCACCTATCGCTTGCTGTGGGGCATTCCGGGGCGGTCGAATGCGTTGGCGATCGCCGCTCGACTGGGGCTAGATCAGGGGATTATCGACCAGGCGCGGCAGTTTGTGGGCTTCAGTTCCTCCAGCGATGTGAATGAGGTGATTGCCGGGTTAGAACAACAGCGCCGCGAACAAGAAGCGAAATCGGCTGAGACAGCGGCACTGCTGAAACAGGCGGAACGACTCCACGCCGAGGTGGCGCGCAAAGCCTTTGAGCTAAAGGAGCGGGAGCGCGAACTGAAGCAAGAGCAAGAACAGCAGATACAGGCGGCGATCGCCGAAGCAAAGTCGGAAATTGCCAGGGTTATTCGCCAGCTTCAGAAAGGCAAACCGACGGCTCAGCAAGCCCAGAAAGCGACGGATTCCATTCAGGATCTCGCCAATCAGCATCTGCCATCACAGCAAAAGCCCCCGAAACCGAAACCTGGGTATCGGCCTCAGGTGGGTGAGCGCGTTCGCATTCCTCGATTGGGACAAACGGCTGAAGTGCTGACGTTGCCCGATGAGGATGGGGATCTGACGGTTCGGTTTGGTCTGATGAAAATGACCATTTCCCTGGTGGATGTGGAATCGTTGCAGGGAGAAAAAGGAGAACTGCCTCAGAAATCTAAACCAGAACCGGAGCCCAAAGCCACCCCTCGGTCAGCGGAGGCCAGCCCCACGCAAGCGGTGCGCACGTCAAAAAATACCATTGATCTGCGCGGCAGTCGGGTGGCGGATGCTGAAATTGAGCTGGATCGGGCGATCGCCGCTGCACTCACCAGTCCCATTTGGATCATTCACGGACATGGCACAGGAAAGCTGAAGCGAGGCGTTCAGTCCTTTTTGAAGCAACATCCCCAGGTTGAGAAATTTGAGTTTGCAGAAAAGGCCGATGGGGGATCAGGCGTGACGGTCGCTCATCTCAAGTAGGAGTGCCCGTCGTCGCATGAGCATTGCCCCTCCAAATCAAATTTAATGCACCCCCGGAGAACGGTAAGATGATGATCCCCATTGGAGCCGTGCCTTTTTGCATAGCTGAATGGGTTAACCATTTTATAGAACCGTTTTTGATAGAACAGGATTAACGCCGTGGCGATCGCACCTTCAGCTACTCTTGAGCAAACTCTCACCGTTGGAAAATTGGGGTGGTTTTACCGGGAGGCCGTCCCGGAAAAGCCAAACAATCGCCCGCCCGTGATTTGTCTACACGGGATTCCCGCCCAGAGCTATAGCTGGAGAAAGGTCTTGCCCGAGCTGGCTGCGCAGGGATTTCGGGCGATCGCCCCTGATTGGATTGGCATGGGATTCTCAGACACCCCTGAGAAATTTGAATTTGCCTATACGCCCGATGCCTACGTCAATGCTCTCAATGAGTTCTTAGAAGCCTTAGAAATTCCTACTGTGTCGCTTGTGGTTCAGGGATTTCTTGGTTCTGTAGGACTCCAGTATGCTTTTCGCCATCCTGATAAAGTCGAGCGACTGGCGGTTCTCAATGCGCCCATCTCTTCATCGGCTAAACTCCCCTGGCGCATGAAGCAGCTCGGCATTCCCCTCGTTGGAGAAATGCTGACCCAAGATCCCCTGTTGGTCGATCGAACCCTGGAAGGAGGCGGCCCCTATGAAGTCGATGACGAAGATCTAGATGTGTATCGTCGTCCATTTCTCAGAAGCTCCTCAGCGGGGCGATCGCTCTTCTTTGCCGTCAGAAACTTACAGTTAGCGAAATCCTTAGCCGAAATTGAGACTGGGTTCTCACAATGGGAGAAGCCGACGCTGGTGGCCTGGGGCACGTCAGACCCGTGGCTTCCGGTTGAATTGGCGGAGACGTTGGCAGCTCAATTGGCCGATGCAGATCTCGTGAAACTCGACGAAGTCGGTCATTACGCTCAAGAAGATTGGCCTGAAAAAGTGACTGAAGCACTGATCCCCTTCTTGAGACGCCAAGCTTTATAGGTTCAGCATCAACTATGCCGACTATGCCGACGCCGAGGTGGACACCGCTCCATGACCGATTACATCAAACGATTCGGCATCGGGGACTGTTCGCTAAAGGACAGTCAATTCTCGTGGCGGTGTCGGGTGGGCAAGACTCGTTATGCCTAGCGCGGCTCCTGCTCGATTTGCAGCCCAAGTGGCACTGGCGCTTGGCGATCGCCCATTGCAATCATCGGTGGGCAGTGGATTCTCCCGATCTACCAGGACATGTGGAGGCGATCGCCGAGGATTGGAACCTGCCCTTCCACCTGATCACTGCCCCTGATGATGTGGCCGAAGACAGTCGAGAAGCCATCGCCCGAAACTGGCGCTATCAGGCGCTCAGCACCCTTGCCATCGCCCATCAGTTCGACTGTGTGACAACGGGACATACGGCGAGCGATCGCGCAGAAACGCTGCTGTACAACCTGATGCGGGGCAGCGGCATCGAGGGTCTCTCTGCCCTGGGGTGGAGTCGTCCACTGACGCCCGACATCACCCTCGTTCGTCCAATGCTGACCATCAGCCGAGCGGAAACCGGAAACTTTTGCCAGCAGTTTGCTCTCCCGGTTTGGGATGATCCCGCCAATACGGATCTGCGGTATGCACGCAACCGCATTCGCAGTGAGGTTTTGCCCTACCTGGCTCAGCACTTTAACCCCAATGTTGAACAGACCCTCGCCACCACCGTAGAGGTGCTGCAAGCGGATGCCGACTACCTTGAATCAGAAGCCGACCGTCTCTTTCAGCAGGTGGTCGAAGAGCATGGGCCGGACAGCTTACCCGTCAAAGATTCACGTGTAAAAAATCAGCTTGAAAAAAATCAGTCGAAAGACAGAAATTCCTTTGAAAAGATCGGGGATCACGTGGGAGCGATCGCCCCTGTTTTAAGAATCCAGCGGCGCATTTTAGGCCAACAGGCGCTCAGTCTTCAGCGCCGAGTGATGCGGAAATGCCTGCTAAAACTGCTGCCCAAAGCTCCCACCTTTGAGCACATCGAAAAATTATCCGACCTCATCCACGCCCCAAATCGTTCCCAGACTGATCCATTTCCAGGGGGGGCGATCGCTCGTGTCAAGGGAGATTGGATAGAATTTTTCACTACGAGAACGAATTCATGAAATCAAAACATTAAGAAAAGTAAATGTATTATAGATCTAGGATCAAATTATGTATTTAGAAGTAAGGTTTCATTTTTGCAGATTGTCATGTAGGCTAAATTATCCTTCATGACATGATAGGTATCTCCGCACAATCTAGGCACATTCTAGAGGTGCAAAATACAGGTATCAAACAGATGCAAAACCAAATGTAAATGAGCTTGATACATCTGTTCCAAGATTTATTTTAAGCTTGTTTTTCTAATACATTTGATCTTTGCTTTGATCGCGATGTATTCACCGTTAAATGCGCTTGAGTTAGTAATTCACTTGAACTATTCAATCATTTAATGCATTGATTCATTGTGTTTTCAAGGTTTTCTCAAGATACCCGTTGATTAAATAATTGTTTGGATTCTGTTGGGCATTTCCAATGTTAGAACCCGCCCTCAGGTTTCTAAAATAGAAGTGTAGCCTTCCAAACTGCTAATAGCGTTCAGAATTAAGCGATCAAAGACCTGTGGAGTCTGTACAGTTTTTGCTCATTCTCACCGCTTAATCACTCACTCTTTAATTAGATAATTAGATTGGATAATTTAGGTGTGCGTCTGTGAGCATTGTGGGCCAGATATTTAGCGATCAGACATTCAACCTGTTGGTTCTACGGATTGCCAAAGGTAATCTTTCCGCTAGTTTCAGATACTGCACCCTAGCATCTGTGACATACGTACTCAAACACCCAAGTGATAACCCATCTACCGAGAGAACAGCAAGATTCTCACTATTCGTTCTATGAACCTCATCCCATCTCCAGTTTTGCCTTCCGATGTTGAAATTCCTAACTGGCTGCGTTCATGCCTGCTGGCTGAATATCCAGGGCAAGAGTCGCTGGCAGACATTAGTCTGGATGACAATAACCTGATTTGTAGGGCGTTTGACTTTGCCTATCGGCTTCATGAAGGGCAGTACCGAGCATCGGGAGACCCCTACATTCTTCACCCGATAGCCGTTGCGGGGCTGCTTCGGGACTTGGGGGGCAGCGCAACGATGATCGCAGCTGGGTTTTTGCATGATGTGGTTGAAGATACGGACGTTACCCCAGAAGAAATCGAAGATCGGTTTGGGGTAGAGGTTCGACACCTCGTTGAAGGGGTCACGAAACTATCGAAATTCAACTTTTCTAGCAAAACGGAAAGTCAGGCTGAGAATTTTCGGCGCATGTTCCTGGCGATGGCTCAGGACATTCGGGTGATTGTAGTGAAGCTGGCCGATCGCCTTCACAACATGCGAACACTGGAGCATTTGGCGGATCACAAACGTCGTCGCATTGCGTTAGAAACTCGCGAAATTTTTGCTCCTTTAGCCAATCGTCTGGGTATTGGTCGATTCAAGTGGGAATTGGAAGATTTAGCGTTTAAATATCTGGAGCCAGAATCTTACGAAGAGATTAAGAAACTGGTTTCCGATAAACGAATTGATCGAGAGTCTCGACTGACGGCGATCGCCCAGGCTCTTCGAGAAAAGCTAGAGCAGCAGGATATCCCCTGCCACGATGTGAGTGGACGTCCCAAGCATTTGTATGGGATCTACCAGAAAATGCAGCGGCAGCAAAAGCCCTTCCATCAGATCTATGATGTGGCGGCGATTCGCATCATCGTCGATACAAACGTGGAATGCTATCGTGCCCTTGCCATTGTTCACGACATGTTCCGCCCGATCCCCGGCCGATTTAAAGACTACATTGGGCTACCCAAACCCAACCGCTATCAGTCGCTTCATACGGTTGTGATTGGGCATACTGGACGGCCGATCGAGGTACAGATTCGTACCGTAGAGATGCATCACATCGCAGAATACGGAATCGCCGCCCACTGGAAATATAAGGAAGCAGGGCCAAGCGCGAAGGTTTCCGCTGAAGATGAGAAATTCACCTGGCTCCGACAGCTACTGGAATGGCAAAACGACTTAAGCGACGCTCAGGAATATCTTGAGAACGTCAAGGTCAACCTGTTTGAAGACGAAGTCTTTGTATTCACCCCCAGTGGAGACGT
>JAYKJC010000266.1:0-12001 GCA_035285885.1 Leptolyngbyaceae cyanobacterium
CAACCCCAAATCCCAGTCGATACCACACAAAGACCCAGGTGTTGTGGTTTTGTAGATATCGTAGCAGCCAGGCGATCGCCAAATAGGACGACACCGCCGATGCAATGAGTCCGGCAATGAGGGGGGCAGCACCAATGCCTCCCACGCCTGCTTCAACTAACCCTTTCATCTCGACCAGACCTGCAAGGGTAATGGCGGGAATCCCTAGCAAGAAAGAGAACCGTGCAGCCGTTGCCCGCTCTAGTCCCATAAATAATCCTGCTGTGAGCGTAGAGCCCGATCGAGACACGCCTGGAATGAGTGCCAGCGCCTGGGCAAAACCCATGAGAATGCCATCTTGCATGCCGAGCTTTTCGACATTGCGCTTTCTCTGTCCGACCTTCTCAGCGATCGCCAGCAGCAGCGCCATCACAATAGAAGCGATCGCAATGGCTCCCATGCTGCGAATTGGCGAATTGTCCAAATCAGGAATGAAGATTTTCATCATCAGACCCAGAATCACAATGGGCAACGTGCCGATGATGATGCCAATGCCAATGCGGAAATCTGAGGATTGGTAATCAGACTGGGCGATCGCCCGAATCATCCCCGTCACCACTTGCACAACGTCCTTCCAAAAGTAAGACAGAATTGCAGCAATACTGCCCAACTGAATTACAGCGGTAAACGAAACTCCCGGATCTCCCCATCCCAGAGCAACGGGAACGGCCTTGATATGGGCCGTACTGCTGATGGGGAGAAACTCGGTGAGCCCCTGAACAATTCCCAGGACAACTGACTTAAAGACATCCAGGTCTGCGATCGCAGACGCCATTAGAAACGCTTGACCCACCATCGTTGAACTAGAACTAAGAGATACAGATATCATTTTGAATACGCTCATCTAAGCAGGTTTTCTGATGCAGTTGACCGTCCAGACGTAACTGAATCAAGCTGATATGCAACCGCAACGTAGGCACTTTCCCAGACAACCCACACCGAATACAACCAATTACCTAAAAGTACCCACACGCAACGGCACAAACCAACACCCCTAGAGATTTTTTCTAGCCAGAACCGTTCCGCATCGCGGATAGCATCGTAGGCTGTCCGTCAGACAAAACCTTTGAAACCTTGATAGCTTAACCTTTTCTAAAGATACCCCTTCCCTGAAAGCAAGTCATGTGTGGGAGGATTTCAGTTGCATGACGGATCGGGAGAAGGGAAAGGTGCGCAGTCTTGCCTCATTGGAAAAGAGTTTCAGGATTTGAGTCCTTAATGCTTAAAAGATCATGCTTCAGACTTACGACTGAGAGAGCGATGATTGAGTAGAGTTCGAATACCTTCAACCCAACGTTTGGTAGACACTTCAACGCTATCGACTTCCGCTCCGGTCGTTTCGATAAGCTCTATCGTCTTCATAAAACCATGTTATGTTAAGAAAGATAAATTGAAGTCCTCATAATTACCTTGGTTTACCCCTCTTCTTCCCCTGACCAACATGCATCTGGTATTGATCGAGCGCTGATAGAAAGAATGCTCAAACGGTTATACGAGCCGACGTGGCTCTTTTTTGGTGCGTCAGTGTTTCTAGTTTCAGTGCCTGTGTTTTTCCAAGCTCCCCTTGTTCGGGTGTTTCCTGTTCTCAGCTTGTTGATTACAGGAATTTGGTTTTGGTTGAGTTGGGTGCTTAGTTCCAACGTGAAGACTCGCTTAATGGGGAATTTATTGGACGGGTTTGCCTGGACATGGTTAGCGGGCTCAATTTACTGGGGATGGTTTAGAGCTGAGCCTCTGTTACACTTGCCGCTCGAAGCCATTGGTCTCCCCATTGCATTACTTGGAATTCTGACTCAAAAAAATAAGGTCGGGTCGTGGTTCTACCTGGGATCGTTGTTTGGCACGGCCATGACCGATGTGTATTTCTACGTGGTCGGGCTGATCCCGCATTGGCGGCAACTCATGCAGGTTGACATATCGTTGGCAACACCTATTTTCCATGATGCCGTCACTAAAATGTCCACCGTTTGGGGCATTGGGTGGGCGATCGCCATTGTTGCAATTCTCCTGATGGCAAGTGTATCTACGCTACGTCTCTCTGCCATCCATTGGAGGGTGTTCAGCGGAGCAGTCCTGAGCACGGTATTAGTTGACGGATTATTTTGGATCGCTGTAACTTCAGCCTAAGTGAGGATATGATTTGTACAGCACGTCAATTGGAATGAAATGGAATGAAATAGGGCGCTGTAACGTTATTCGTCCTTGTAAAAAATCGTGTGACATCTTGTTGAAGCTCTAAATTCTTCAGGAAATACTATTCGAGCTGATGTAAGGTAATACGTTTGCAAGTGGTCTAAACTAGAGTTGAGCACGGGTTGTCTTTGTTCGTTAATGCATTGACAACTGACTGAGTTTATCGGTCAGCCTGTGTCATAATTTGACAGTCTCATGCCACACCCAGACAGTTCGTTTGTTTACATTCGTTTGTTTACAAATATGTTGACAACCATGGTGAGACTGCTCGTCAGGATGCATCGTTGGGACACAAGAACTATTCAACGGTTTCTTAGCCTGTGGTGAATTCACAATCTGTTCCCCACTTAATATTACGAACTGAGTCAGGGAGTCGATATATTTCCCTGGCAGGGAGTAACTGCTGGACGATCGGTCGCGGTGATGACAACAATTTCGTGTTGCCCGATCGATGGATTTCACGCAACCATGCGATGCTTCAGCGGATGGAAACTGGGGAGTTTTATCTAATCGATTTAGGAAGCCGCAACGGGTCGTTTGTGGGCGGCAAGCGTGTGACTGTGCCAGTAACGCTGAATAACGGAGCACAACTGACGTTTGGTCAAACAGAACTGGAATTCTACTGTCCTACGGTTCAGCAAGGCAATCGGTATTCACCTCATCCCAACGAATCAGAAACTCCAGACGCAACTGCAACCGCCATGCTTCATGTTCGGCGGTTGATTTCCGTTTTGGTTGTCGATATTCGCAACTTTACGGGAATGACTCGCCAGTTAGATGAAAAAATTTTGTCTGAGACCATTGGTACCTGGTTTCGTCGGTCGGGAGACATTATTCGTGAGTATGGCAGTTGGGTCGATAAGTACATCGGCGACGCCATCATGGCCGTATGGATTCATGAAGGTGAAGAGAAAGTGAGCCAGCGCGAGATGATGGAAATCGCCAAGGCTCTTCGGGATCTCCATAACATGACGGCTCAGTTGCATGAACAATACCCGCTGCCATTTCCTGTGCGGGTGGGAGCGGGGTTGAATACTGGGTACGCAATGGTTGGCAATACGGGAACGGGCGATCGCCCGGACTATACGGCTCTGGGTGATACGGTGAACGCTGCATTCCGCTTGGAATCATCGACGAAGCAGTTGGGGCTCGACATCGCTCTCGGAGAAACGGCCTACAACTATTTAATGAATGGGTCTAATTCTGATATTTTCAAGCCCCATATCGTTCATCTCAAAGGGTATGACGTGCCTACGCAGACCTATGCAGGGACCTTTGATCAGCTTGAAAACTTTTTGGGTATGGTGCAAAAGCGCTGACTCTAATGATTTGAATTCATCAGGATTTATTCAAATCTTCTAGATCTAGATCTAGCGCATTGTTTTGAGTGGTGGCAGGTACAACCCGCCACCACTCAAAACAATGCGTAAGTCCTATTCATTACAGTCGCACGCTTGATCGAACGGCCTCAGGAAATAGGGTGTTCATCACCAATGTTTGAGCCACGGGCATCTGTCCGTAGCTAAAGACGAGGGGAAGAGGGGAGTCCATGCCTGCTTGAGCCCGATGTGAGGCCACATAGTCTATCATGTACGGGCTTCCATAAATGGCTACCCCAGCGAGGCGATCGCACGTTAATAGGGCATCGAGCCAGCGCTGAGGCATCCCAGACAAACCTGCGGACCCTCGAAATGGATTCCCTCGGACAAACACTTGCAGAAGAATGGGTAATGTGTTCGTTTCGATAAAGGCTTGGACCTCTCCAGGGGTGTGACGGTCAACGATGAGCAACTCTGTGTATCCGTAGTGGGGAGGGGTGGCGATCGCCGCCGTGTGATGTCCCAGGAAATGAGCCGTGAACTGATCATCCAGCACAATGACATGAATGCCGTGATCGACAGAAGGGATCGGACAGTCCCCAGACACACTCATGGATTGCTTAAGGATTGAGGTTGCCTGAGCTGTGGCTTCGGGTGTGCTCAACGCACTCCACTCTAACGGCTGAGGCGGAAGCGTTTCCCATGCATGGGAGCTGCCTGCGGAGGTTGGGAAGGGAGCCACACGTTGCTTGGCCCACCAGATGCGCTCAACCGACTCTTGAATGCGGTCTGCTGAGAGGCGTCCTGTTTCTACCGCATGCTCGACTGCATTCACCACACCGTCTGGGTCGATGGGCATCATCAAGACATCGGCACCCGCTTCGATGGCCATCACAGCTGCTTCATTCGTGCCGTAATGATGGGCGATCGCCCCCATCACCAGTGCATCTGTCACAATCAAGCCGTCAAACTTAAATTTCTCTCGCAACAGTTCTGTCAAGATTTTTGGAGATAGCGTAGCGGGGCGGTCGGCATCCAATGTGGGGAGCAGTAGATGGGCGCTCATGACGCTATCAACACCCGCTGTAATCGCAGCTTGGAACGGTGGAAACTCAACCTCTGTCAGGCGTTCTAAATCATGGGGCAACGTCGGGAGGTGTAAATGAGAGTCCGTGCTTGTATCTCCGTGTCCCGGAAAATGCTTGGCTGAGGTGAGGACGGAGTGCTGATGCGCGCCTTGAATAAAGGCTGTTGCTAATGCTCCTACAATGTCAGGCTGATCCCCAAATGCCCGGACATTGATGACGGGGTTCTGGGAATTGTTATTCACATCGACCACAGGAGCGAGAATCCAGTTCACGCCGATGGCTAACGCTTCTTGAGCCGTCACAGATCCCATCTGTTGGGCGTAGCGAATCGCTTGCTCACGATTGTGGCGTGCGACGTGGGCGATCGCCATCGGTGGAGGAAACCAGGTGGCTCCATCAAATCGTTGGCCAACGCCTTCTTCAACATCAGCGGCAATAAGCAGTGGAATGGAGCCGAGGGACTGAAGATGCTGCGTACGCAGACCGACCTCTGCGGCACTGCCCCCCAGCACGATCACGCCCCCCACTCCAAGGTCTCCGATCCACCGCTCCAATCGTTGTAGAGGAGGCTCCCAAATGGGATAGCGAATCTGGTGATCAAATAAATGCCCCGAGGCCCGGACGACAATCATCTGCGCGATCTGCTGGCGCAACGGTAAATCACGAACGGGGGGCAACGGCGGTTTGAGAAGGCTATGCATACTCTTCAGACGTTTGAGCAACTGAGGCACCCGAGGTATTTGGGTGATCCTCCGGTTGCCGAGCCCCATTGACAAACATGGCCAGATTGGGGTCTTGGATGGTTTCTTTATAGCTGTTGATCAGATCAATCGCCCGACTGACGGTCTCAGGAAGAATAACGACTAAGGCTCCTTCGGGAGCTTCTTTCAGCGCCGACCGAATTGCTTCTGTTTCATTCAGAATGGTCGTGTAGCGAATCGACGGATTCACTTGCTGAATGCCTTCAACAATCAGCTCCGCCGCATTGCCACGTTCTCGACCTCGGGTGTCGTCATCTTCTTTGACCAAGAGACGATCAAAGATATTAGCCGACAGGTTCCCTAACGTAACAAAATCCTCATCGCGGCGATCGCCCGGCCCTCCGATGACGCCAATAGATTCACCCGGCCAGTTTTTCACAAACCCCCCAAGCGCTTCATAGCTGGCTGGGTTGTGGGCATAGTCAATCAGCACATGAAAACGTCCGAGATCAATAAGATTCATCCGTCCTGGGGTTTGGCTGACCGATGCCTGGAAGGTGAGTAATCCATGCCGTATGAGATCAATATCCATCCCCTGGAGATAGGCGGCTAGGCTGGCCGCCAGTGAATTCGCAATCTGGAAAGGTGCTCGTCCCTTCATGGTCAAGGGAACATTCTCCGCGCGCTCAATCCGAATGGTCCAGTCGCCTTTGAGCAGAGAAATAAAGCCGTTCTCATACACAGCGGCGATGCCCCCCGACTGAGTGTGCGATCGCACAATTGGGTTATTCGCGTCCATCGAGAAGTAGGCCACATTCGCTTTGATGCGCTTCGCCATGGCAGAAACCAGGGGATCATCTGCGTTTAAGATGGCGTAGCCATCGGGGTGAACTGACTCGACTACCACACTCTTGAGATGGGCCAGATCTTCTACGGTGTCGATGTCCCCAATACCGAGGTGATCCGCCGCCACATTCAGCACAATTCCCACGTCGCAATAGTCAAACCCCAGACCTGACCGGAGAATTCCCCCCCGTGCCGTTTCCAAAACGGCGATTTCAGTGGTGGGATCTTGGAGAATCACCTGAGCGCTTTGAGGCCCAGTCGTGTCGCCCCTCTCAACCAAATAATCGCCAATGTAGATGCCATCGGTTGTCGTATATCCAACGGTCTTTTGCGTGTATTTAAACAGGTGAGCCGTGAGACGAGTCGTCGTCGTTTTCCCATTCGTTCCAGTAAGAGCAATGATGGGTACACGAGAAGGCTGCTCCGATGGAAAGAGCATATTCAGAATCGGCTCAGCCACATTTCTCGGAATGCCCTCACTGGGACACAAATGCATCCGGAGCCCCGGTGCGGCATTCACTTCAACAATGACTCCTTCCACAGCCTGCAAAGGCTCAGAAATATCTTGGGTCACGATATCGATGCCTGCAATGTCGAGCCCAATGATGCGAGAGACACGCTCCGCAATCCACACATTCATCGGGTGGATGTCATCAGTGCGGTCAATGGCGATGCCTCCCGTACTCAGATTTGCGGTGGCTCTCAGATAGCAAATATCCCCTTCATTAGGAATGGAATCTAGCGAATAGCCTTGCCGATCCAGCAATTCCCACGTTGTCCGATCGACCTGAATGCGGGTCAAGACATTATCATGACCTTCACCCCGACGCGGATCACGGTTGGTCTCTTCAATCAGTTCTGAGACTGTGGATCTTCCATTCCCAATCACATGGGCAGGAACGCGCTCGGCAACGGCAACAACCTTGTGATTGACCACCAGTACACGATGATCGCGCCCCTGATAGAACCGCTCAACAATAATCCCTTTCGAGACCTCCTTTGCGGCATCATAGGCGGCTTCGGCCTGCTCCCAGGTTTCGATGTTGATCGTGATGCCTCGCCCATGATTGCCATCCAGGGGTTTAATCACAATCGGGTAGCCACCCACGTCATCAATGGCTTGCTGAAGCTCATCGAAAAAGTAGATGACATCTCCTTTGGGCACAGGAACGCCAGCCTCACGAAGAATCCGCTTCGTACTTTCTTTATCGCAGGCTAGCTCAACCCCCAGAATGCCCGTATGGCTGCTCAAGGTCGCTTGAATGCGTTTTTGGAACACGCCATACCCAAACTGAATCATGGCTCGGGCTTCGAGTTCTGTCCAGGGAATGCCCATGCTTTCCGCTTCTTGAACAATGGCTTCCGTACTGGGACCCAGTGCGTTTTGTTCTCGAATCTCAATCAGATCCTGGATATCTTTCTCCAGTTCTTCAGCCGGATAGGAGCCAGTGGAGGCAATGCTTTCACAGAGGCGAAAGGCTGCACGAGCGGCATATCGACCCGCTTGCTCATATTGATATTGAAAAACGACCTGGTAGACACCGGGCGTAGACGTTTCTCGCGTGCGCCCAAAGCCAACGGGCATTCCCGCAAGGGACTGCAATTCCAGAGCCACATGCTCCAAGATGTGCCCCATCATGGTTCCTTCTTGAATCCGCTGGAGAAATCCTCCCCGGCACCCTGGAGAACAGAAGTGTTCAACTAAACTCGGCAAAGCCTCTACGACACCGTCGTAGAAGCCTGGGATATCGTTTGAGGGTCGTTCTGCCAGATCTTCAAGATCAAGCCGAATGATGATAAGCCGATGGTGGCGGATGCTCCAGTAGTTTGGCCCACGTAGTGTCTGAGTCTTGAGGATTTTCATATCAATGCCAGGTCGTTGGGCAGTTGTGCAGAATTCACATTAACTAGTCAGTGTCGGGCTTGGGAGAACTTCCAAACTGTTCGCGACGAACATTTTGGGTCGAATCAGGCAGATTGGGGCCAGCAATCAAATCCGGGTCTCTCACTGAGCTTGGGGCATTACCATACGCTTGTTGAAGTTGTAGCGATCGCCATGCTTCAACACATGCACTCTCAGGTTGTGAATACTCAGAGGAGTGTTCAGTTCTGCGTCAGCATAGGTTGAGCAGGTGAGTTCACCAGGGTCAACAACGGTGACTGTTCCCTGACCAATCACCTGGAACAATTCGTTGCCTTCAAACAGTGCACAGGTATCTTCGTCAATTCCGATGCCGAGTTTATCGGGATGGGCTGCAACGGCACTCATCAGCCGAGCCATCCGATTGCGGTTATGGAAATGCTGATCGACCAGAATTTCAGGAATAATGTTGAGGCCATCGGCCAGATCGACAAGGGAGCGGTTAGGGGATTCTCCACTTCCTCCACCTGCGATCATGTGCTCACCCATCACGGCTGCACCCGCACTGGTTCCTGCAAGGGCAATCTCTCCAAGTTGAGCCCGTATGCGAATTTTTTCCATGATAGAGGTATCGGCCATCAGTCCGCTGAGCCGCAGCTGATCCCCACCGGTCATAAAGACTCCAGTGCAGCTATCGAGGAAGTCGTGCCACCGGGACGAATCGCTCTCGCTTCGCTCTCGAATGTCGAGGATTTCGATGCGCTTTGCGCCCATCTGGCTAAAAATAGTGTGGTAGCGATCGCCAATAATTGTAGGTTCCCGCGACGCACAGGGGATAATCGCAATTTCAGCTTTCTCAGCTCCTGACCGCTGAAAAAAGGTACTGAGAATCAGTCGTTCATGAACTTTATCTTCAGCCCCGCCAATGACTAAAATGACGGAATCTTGAGTTTCGGGCATGCTGTCCTGCTTAGGTTGGACATCCAATTGCAGCATGGAATCGCTCCTGGGAATGAACCGAGTCAATTGCTCCAGAACCTGACCGATACCAGCAGAACGCCTTGTTAGATTCTTGTCCAAAGGCGAAAATCCTCTTCCATCATTTGTCATCAAGCACCTATTGTAAGGTAGCGTGACGCTAAAATCAGATTCTCGAATGGAGCCTCTACCCAGCCTACGTCAAACCCGTCTCAAAACGGTAAGGCGAACAACAGTGTCGTCATGATGCCTTCTGTCGATGTCATGGAATGGATGCCATCAGCGACTGGACGATCGGAAGTTGGGCGATCGGAGATTGGGCAAGGGATGTACCCTGTAATCTTGGCCTCAGGCTGACTCGTGGTTGATGGCCACAAACCCGTCTAAAAGAATAGGTTGAACCTCGTGTGTTCAAGTCATTGAATCACTCAACGAATGTTCAAGCCTCTAGCCAAGTCTAGGTCTGGAAACAATGAGGTCTGGAAACAATGTATAAATCAATAATGTCAAATCTTAACTAAAAATTAAGTCCTCGTAAAATTAAGTACTATTAAAGCGGTGGAATCTGGTCATCAATCTGAAATCACGCCTCGTAGAACAAGGGGCTTAAGCCCCTTGTCGAGTGCGCTTTCACGTAAGCTGGGTACGCCATTCTCCCGTAACCACCCGCATCGCACTACTTTCACGTTACTTCTAGGCTCTATCATCAGGCTCAATCTCCAGGTTCTCTCATCAGGCTAAACTCTCAGGCTAAATCGTGCGCTTCGACATCGTTACCCTTTTCCCAGATTTTTTTGCATCTCCCCTTCAATCAGGTTTGGTCGGCAAAGCGCTCGACCAAGGGATCGCCACTGTAACACTGACCAATCCACGAGATTTTGCCTTGGACAAACATCACCGGGTAGATGATGAACCCTATGGTGGGGGCGTCGGCATGTTGATGAAGCCCGAGCCCTTGTTTGCAGCGGTAGAATCATTGCCCTGTCTACCCAAACGAGAGGTCATTCTGCTCACGCCCCAGGGGCAGCGAATGAATCAGCCCCTATTCAAATCGTTAGCGGGTGAAACTGACCAGTTGGTTCTCATCTGTGGTCACTATGAAGGGGTTGATGAACGGGTGCGGCAGAATTTGGCTACGTTAGAGGTGTCACTGGGCGACTTTGTGTTGACCTGCGGCGAAATTCCTGCGTTAGCGTTGTTGAATGGGGTATTGCGGTTACTCCCTGGCACGGTTGGGAAAACCGATTCGCTCAAATTTGAAAGCTTTGAGGCGGGGTTGTTGGACTACCCTCAATACACTCGTCCAGCGGAATTTCGGGGCTGGGGGGTGCCGGAGGTGTTGCGCTCGGGGAATCATGAAAAGATTGAGCAATGGCGGTTTGAGCAGCAGATTCAGAGAACGCGCGATCGCCGTCCTGACTTGTACGCCGCATGGGAACGCACACACGCCAATTCTGATCATTCTGATCATTTTGGCGATTCCGCTAATGATTCTTCTGTGTGAGCGATGTGTGTGTCTGATATGTGTATCTGATGTCAGTCACGCATCCGTAATCAGTTGAATACCCGATGGCACCATCTGAGTCACCCAAATGCCCAAA
This sequence comes from Leptolyngbyaceae cyanobacterium, assembly GCA_035285885.1. Classification (GTDB taxonomy): domain Bacteria; phylum Cyanobacteriota; class Cyanobacteriia; order CAKZMO01; family CAKZMO01; genus JBCCWF01. Next base: position 10,627 of record JAYKJC010000266.1, read on the forward strand.
TCTGGATCGGGGAACTGGCTGAGGAGGGCTTTCTTCATGGCTTCGGCGTGATCTCTCGTTTCAGCTAAGGCAAAAACAGTGGGGCCTGATCCCGACATCATGGCTCCCAGGGGATTGTGTTGCAGCAGAGCGGCTCGGAGAGCTTGCACCTGAGGATATTCGGGAAGCACCACTTTTTCGAGGTCATTGTGGAGCAGTGCGCCCACTTGAGTCATGTCTTTGTGGGTGATGGCTGCAACGATGGGGCCGGAATGAAGCTGACGGTGGCGATCGCCCACGCTCACCTGATCAGAAACATAGCTCTCTGAAAACTGCGCCCGATAGGATTTGTACGCCCACGGAGTAGACACCGCCATGCTGCCGTATTTCGCCAGCACCACATAGGTCGCATCCAGGTCGGGCAGGGGAGCAATGCGTTCTCCTCGACCGGTGGCGATCGCCGTTCCCCCAACGACGCAAAACGGAATGTCGGAGCCCAGTGTGGCTCCTAACGTTTGCAGTTCGGCCTGGGTCAGCCCCAAGCCCCATAGCAGATCGAGCCCCACCAACACTGCCGCCGCATTCGACGATCCCCCGGCGAGTCCTGCCCCAATGGGGATGTGTTTCTGAAGGGTGATTTCCACACCGCCATATTTCTTCGCGGCGTCAGGGAATGTCTGCCGCATCAGCTCTGCGGCTTTGCAGGCAAGGTTTTCGGGACCCAGGGGAACGTCAGGGTGATGGCAGATAATCGCGACGTGATTTTCATTGAGCGATCGCACCCTCACCTCATCGGCCAAGCCCACACTTTGCATCACCATTGCGAGTTCGTGATAGCCATCGGGGCGATCGCCAATAATTTCGAGATACAGGTTAATTTTGGCCGAAGCCGACAGCGTATACGATCGCATCACCTTACTCCCATCCCTTTGTTTGCAACAACATCAGCCGTCCCTTTACAGTACAGGACTTTACAGTACAAGACTTTTGAGGGGTTGAGTCCCACGACGGATGCCTCAGCAAGGGACACGTTTTAAGCTTAGGGATTTGGCACATGAAAGAATTGACGACGATTTCTAGGATTCGCACTCACATGAATCCAGCGAGGATTTTGAGGCGTTCCCCCTTCTAAAATCAATTGATCAAAGACAACGTTATCTCGAACCCAGTCTGCAAATCGCCGAGTGCCCACACTGACCGGAATAATGTCAGCCGCATAGCCAAGTCGGTGGTCACTATTGGGCACTCCTCCGACTCTTCGATTGACCACTTCAGACCGAAATCCCGATGTCACCGTCAGCGGTCCCAAAGCATCCCGAGCGGGCTGGAGAATCTGTAGGCACAGCTTTCGCAGGTTCTCGATTTCAGCGGGAGACGGACTATTGTCGAGCCCCAG
>JAYKJC010000267.1:0-6693 GCA_035285885.1 Leptolyngbyaceae cyanobacterium
CTTCAGACCGAAATCCCGATGTCACCGTCAGCGGTCCCAAAGCATCCCGAGCGGGCTGGAGAATCTGTAGGCACAGCTTTCGCAGGTTCTCGATTTCAGCGGGAGACGGACTATTGTCGAGCCCCAGCCGATCTGCCGTTTCCGATCGCGTCATTTCCCGAAGCGTAAAGTTTCGCGTCAGTCGTACCACCTGATCCGTCACGGGAATTTCAGGCTCAACCACCGGATCGGGAATATTGCTCAGTTCTGCAAATAGGGCTTGCAGCGTTTCTTCTCTCGTTCTTAGACGCCGCCAAATCTGGAACATGCGAATCAGCGCCTCCCGCTGCTGAGAGGTGCCCTGGTAAGCCGCTGGAATCCGTTGGGTAAACTCGACCAGCGCTTGATCCAGCCTGCGTAACATTTGGAGCTGGAGGTCAGGCGACAGAGAATTTTGGTCAAAGACGCGAGGGTCAATGCCCAACTGCTCCAACACCGTTTGTCGAGAGTCGAGTCCTCGCCAAAGTCGCAAGCCTTCGAGAACGGCCAGTCGCTGATCCAGTTTTGACTGGAAGAACATCGAAACGTTCTTGGCAAACAAGAGCAATGCTGGATCAATGATGGACAAGTCAGCATTGGAGGGTGCCGCGTTGCGGAGAGCGGCGATCGCCGCTTCTCGGGTGTCAAGCTGTCGCCAGAGTTGGGTCAGGCGCAGCAGTGCTTCTCGTTGGTGGAGCAGTCCGCCATAGAACGGAGTGATGTTTTGAAAAAAGGTGACAATGGCCGCATCAATGTCATCCGTTGATGGAATCGGCGTTGATTCGAGATCGTTGGCGAGCGGATCGCTAAAGAGAGATTGAATGGCTTCGCGACGCGTGTTTAAGCTACGCCAGAGACGAATCGTTTCCAGGGTTGCGGCTCGCTGCGTCTCAGAACCGTTGTAGTAGATGGGAATCCGCTGAGCCAGCTCAAGTAAGGGGCGATCGAGAAAGGCTAAATTCTGAGCAACCTGTGACCCATCAAAGCGGGTATCGATATCCGTCAGGTACGCTCCTTTGAGCGCTTGAACGTCTGAGGGTGATAGGGTGGCCGCAATGAGGTTATCAACCGGGGGCGTAAAGCCTGTAGCGATCGCCTGTAAAAAGCGATCGCTGTAGTGACCTCGGGAGGCATCCCAAATGTCGTTACCTGTGGCCCCTGTGGACAATAACTGATTGGTAATGCTGCGGATGGTGTTTGCGCCAAACTGCACCTGTTCCATGAAGGCGTCGAGCTGAGTGACATCGATGTTTTGCGATCGCGACAACCCCAGCCCAAATTCTCCATCGGCCAACACAGGTTTTTGATGAACAGCGTAGAGTGCCGCCAGAATTGGTTTATGAATTCCCGCTCTCAGTGACTCAATGAGGTACAGGTAATTCCGTTGAGTTGCATTCAGTTTTGGCATAAACGCCGACCCGATGGTAAACAATAACGATTCTTCAGTCTAGGGGGTTCTGCTAAGCCACGCTAACCCAAGCATCAAAATGCAATATTTTTCTAGGTTCTGCAACCGCGATAGATGAAGACTCATAACCAACGGTATTAACACACACGCTTTTCCACTTCGGTCAAAAGTGTGGTTCTTTCCTGGGGAGTGTTCACCGGATACCGAACCCAATCGCCATCGACTTTTAGATCAGCAAAAATTCCTGCTGGGTCGTCATGAAAATGCAGAAAGGCCGCCGACTTGAAATAAAAGACTCCGGGCTTCTTTTCCTTGATGGGAGGACAATGGCGGCGGACACCATTTAAGAGATCGGTGAGCTGTTCAAGGGTTGTAGCACTGGCATGTTTCATGGTTGGGGCACCTCATGAATGAATGGCGTTAATGGATGTGGTCAATGAATGCTCTTGAGCAGTGAATCAGTTTGAGCAAGAAACAGTTTGAGCAAGAAACAGTTTGAGCGAGAAATTTAAACAACTAAACAACCGTCATCAGGGAAGGGGCATTAAGCAAGTGTCGTGGCTGTGTTGATGAGAATCGTTTCAACTTCTGAGGGTGTCAACGTTGGGTTGGCGTCTAACATCAGGGCAACGGTTCCAGCGACGTGGGGTGTGGCCATAGATGTGCCGCTCAAGAGACCGTAGCGATCGCCCGGCAAGGTAGACGGAATGCTGACCCCAGGCGCGACGACGTAGTCCAACGGGGTAAACCCTGCTTGATTGGAAAAGTTAGCGAAACGGTCGGTGCGATCGCTTGCACCAACGGCAATTCCCCATTGCGCTGCAAACTGAGCCGGGAAAGAAGGCACCGAACGACCTTCGTTGCCCGCCGCCATGATCACGGGAATCCCCAGGTTAAACGCATCTCGAATTGCGGTTCGAATTTCAGGAGTCGGGGAGTTACCGCCCAGGCTCAGGTTAATCACATCCGCCCCATTGTTGATTGCGTAATACAATCCCCGAACAATGTCTGACACAAAGCCCTGACCTTCTTCATCTAGAACCCGAACGGCCATAATCGCTGCGTCTGGAGCCACCCCTGTCACGCCAAAGCCATTTCGTTCTGCGGCAATGGTGCCAGCAACGTGGGTGCCGTGGCCCTCCAGATCCATTGGTCGGCCATCACCATCTACAAAATCCCAGCCGAGACGGTCGTCGATATATCCGTTGCCATCGTCGTCGATGCCGTTTCCTGGAATTTCATCTGAGTTGATCCAAATATTGTCATCGAGGTCGATGTGCGTAAAGTCAACGCCACTGTCCAGAACCGCGACAGTCACCCCTTTGCCCGTGGTGCCTTGTTCCCAGACATCCCGTGCGTTGATGCGTTCGACCCCCCAGGGAATGTCTGGCGAAAGTTCTGATTGCTGTTGGAACGTCGGCTGCGCTAAGCCCCCGCTTTGGATGACTGCACTCGTTGCATTCAACAACCCATACCCAACCTGTGCATTAAACGGGTTCGGCGAGGTTGAATTCGCGCTCAAAGTTAGGCGGTACCGGGTTTCTCCTGAAAACTGCGAAACCCGAATGAAATATTGCCCAGGATTTAAGACCTGAGTGATGAATTCTTGCTGAGTTCCGGAATGAAGACTGTTCTGGATTAAGGTTCCTGCCCGATTAAACAGGGCCAAGTCGGCATCGGCTACCAAATTGTCGAGCGAGAGGGAGAAAAGCTGGCGATCGCCCAGTGCAATTTGATAGAAGTCCGCCTGATCCAGATTCCCAACCGCTTCCTCATAGCGGAGAGTTCCACTCACAACACCCACATTGAGGGCGGTTGACAGCGTATTTCCGACCGCATCCACGGGGGCACGAGCCGCAGCAGTCATGAGTTCTGAGCTAGAAGATCCATCCGGTGATGATGAACCGAGCTGATCTGTCTTTGACTGTGCGACAAGCCTCAGCTTGTAATTGGTTTGAGGCCGACGCCCCACCCCGCGCACTTGAAAGAGATAAGTGCCGGGTTCCAGGGTGCGGTGAATGGTTTCAGAACGAGTTCCGCGCTGCTTTGACTTGGCAAGGCGATCGCCACTCTCATCAAAAACCGTCAGTGTTGCATTGTGAGTCAGTCGATTGAGAGTCGCTCGAAACAGTCGTTTTCTTCTAATAGAAACCGAATATAAATCTGAGCGATTGTCAGGTGACAGGCTTCCTCGAACCTGGCTCTGCCCACCTCTTAACCTGAATGAGCGACTGTCACTGACATCAAATTTGTTTTGATTCCTCGAAAAATCCATTGCACTCGAAAAATCCCATCAAAGTTGACATCGATAGCGCGATGCACGCTGATAGCGTACAGGTGCAAACCGTCATCAAGAAGTAATGACCACAATAAATGACCAAAATATACTTTCCTAAAACTGGGCGTGTCGCTCAAGATCACTTCCAGATCAACACCCACTAACGCAGTCCCGGCAACTCAGGAAATCACCCATAAATCAGCACCATCCCTGTCAGAACCACAATTTCCTCAACTGGAGCTCGTTGAGTTGAGCTGTTGTTGAGAACAACTCATCGTATTTTCCGTCATCAGCATGAGAAGACGATGAATGAGTGGCCTCAGGATGCAAGAATATTTCAGCATGCTGATTGCGTACATACCCCACTATCCTGACCGGAACGACCATTTCCCGGACGTGTCTCTGGACAAAATCGTCCGTATAAATCACCCGCATAAAATTTGGTCTTCGTGAATTTACGTGTGAGGCAGGACATATCCCTTTACAATAGGGACGAAGTCATTGGAATACCTTTGAGAGCAGTCGAGGAGCGGAGCGTGTCAAAGTCTGGATCATTTCTTCTATTCGGTTCAACTGAGGCTTACAGCGGTAAATCGGCAGCTGTTGTGGGTATCGCGTTTCAGCTCCAAGAAAAAGGCATAGATGTCAGCTACGGCAAGCTTTTGGGAACCTACTTCAAGGGCAAACAGAGGAATAACCTGGACGAAGACATTCAGTTTATTGCTCAGACCATGAAACTCCCCAAGGAGAAGCTGTACCTCCCGCTGCTGAACCTTCAGGAGTCTACGATTGCGAAACGAATTACGGGTGAGGACACGACAGATTATCGCCAATCCCTGAATTCGTATGTAGAGGCTCAGCAAGCGGGTATTTCTCTGATTGAGGGGCCAGGAACGCTCTCAGAAGGCAAGCTCTTTGGCTTATCCTTGCCAGAAGTCGCCCAGATTCTCGATGCAGCAGTCGTTCTTGTTTGCCGCTATCACTCTCCCCTGATTGTTGATTCCATTCTGGCAGCGAAGGAAGTGTTGGGCGATCGCCTCATTGGCGTCATGATCAACGATGTTCCAGAAGATCAGCTTGATCTGGTCAAGCATTCGATCATTCCATTCCTCTCTAATCATGAGATCAACACCTGCGCCGTTTTGCCTCGAAGCGATGTGCTGCGCAGCGTTAGCGTCAACGAGTTAGTCAAGCAACTGAATGCAGAGGTGCTGTGCTGCGCTGATCGACTTGATTTGATGGTTGAAAGCCTCAAGATTGGAGCCATGAACGTGAACTCCGCGCTGAAGTACTTCAGAAAAGCTCGAAATATGGCCGTCGTGACCGGGGGCGATCGCACAGATTTACAGCTCGCCGCTCTGGAAACCTCTACGCACTGCTTGATTTTGACGGGACACCTGCCGCCCACAGATACCGTCCGAAGCCGCGCAGAAGACTTAGAAATCCCAATTCTGTCCGTTGATCTGGATACGTTAACGACTGTCGAAATTATTGACAACACCTTCGGACAAGTTCGCCTGCAAGAACCCATCAAGGTTGAGTGCGTGCGCGACATGATGGCTCAGTATTGCGACATCGACAGTATTCTTCAGGCACTCGATCGATAAGATCGCTTTTCTCAGTAACGAACGGTTCCATAAAGTTTTAGGGTCTGCTTTAAAAGTTGTTTTTTCGTGCGCAAAGCGCACGAAAAAACAACCCTTTCAGCTAGTTTTAAAACACGCCCTAGGGTCAAGGCAATGTCTTGACCCTACCGTAAGGCATTTGTGAATCGAAAATTTTTGATTCATCCCTAAATAAGCAACGCCAGATAAGGTCTACCCAAACAATGCTTATTAACTCAGGCGTTTTTCGATTTCGGCTTTGACGGCACCTGCGTCGGCAGGCAGGTGAATGGCCGGATTTGCGTACTGACTGTTAACGTCTTCTAGAGTGGATTCATGGTACTTGACTTTGAAATCGGTGAACTTCAGGCCGTGGGCGGTGCTGACGACAACTGTGCGATCGCCCGACTGAATCAGACCCCGACCAATCAGCTTCTTCAACACCGCAAGGGCAACCCCCGTATGGGGACAGGTGAACATCCCCGTTAGATCGGCTTCCGCCGCCGCTGCCGCCAACTCATTCTCAGTGGCTTGTTCGACAATGCCGTCTGTCTCCACAATGGCTTTCGTTGCTTTTGCATAGCTCACCGGATCACCAATGCGAATGGCGCTGGCCAGGGTGTCTCGTGCCGTCACGCTAATTTTTTCTTTGAACCCACGCTTGAAGGATTCATAGAAAGGATTGGCCTGAGCCGCCTGAGCGGCAACGAGTCGGGGCAGGCGATCAATCAGCCCCAAATCCATCATGAGCTTGAAGCCTTTGTAGAGGGCGCTGATGTTGCCCAGGTTACCGACCGGAATGATGATCCAGTCGGGCACTTGCCAGTTGAACTGGCGCACAATTTCGATGCCGACCGTCTTCTGCCCTTCAATGCGCAAGCTGTTCATCGAATTGGCCAGGTAGATCGAATTGTCTTGGGTGACTTCTTTGACGATCTTCATACAGCCATCGAAGTCGGTGTCGAGGGCGAGCACATGGGCACCGTTCGCCACGGGCTGGATGAGCTGCGCCGTGCTGACCTTGCCCGCAGGCAAGAAGATAACGGCGGGGATGCCCGCATAGGCTGCATAGGCCGCCAGAGCCGCACTGGTGTCGCCCGTGCTGGCACAGGCCACAGCCTTGACCGGACTGCCCTGGGCCATCATTTGCTTAACGACGCTGACGAGAACGGTCATGCCCAGGTCTTTAAAGCTCCCGGTGTGGCTGTTGCCGCAGAGCTTGATCCACAGGTCGGGAACGCCCATCTGCTTGCCCAGGCGATCGGCCCAAAACAGGTTGGTGTTGCCCTCAAACATGCTGACAACATTGTCGTCTTCCAGGGATGGAACGACCCACTCGCGCATTCCCCACACGCCGCTGCCGTAAGGCCATCGGGTAGTGCTGA
>JAYKJC010000268.1:0-3781 GCA_035285885.1 Leptolyngbyaceae cyanobacterium
TGGTCGCGCAACGCGCGCCCAAAACCCTCTTTTCTTCATAAACTTTGCCAAGACGTGTGTCTTCTGCATTTGACGGCACTGCTGCAAAAACACAGGCGAGTTCCGAACCGAGCGGAACTCGCCTGTGTTTATCGAGTATCTAAGCGGCGCTTATGACAGTGCGTAGCTTAGAAACGGGGATAAACCTGAACCAAGACCGTTGCCAAGTAGCCAAAGCCGAAGGGGCAGTTTGGCGCACATGGGTGATCCGGAGGATTGACCGTTGCAGTTGCGGCACCCGCATAGAAAGTGTTACCAAATCCATCTGCACCGGGCTTACCCTTGTGAGTGATGGTGTAGGTATACTGATCCTTCTTCGTGACGATAGACTCAGTGATATCCAAGTCTTGACCCTTTTGGCCAATGGCCTCGAAGGAGAAGCAGACGTTCACTTTCATGCCCAAACACAGCAAGAGGCTGGTGAGGGGGTTGTGGCTGAACTCAACGTCAACGCTAACCATGTACTCTTCATCTTCCGCAACGATGTAGTTGTTCTGCTCGGGCGCAGGATACTTATCAGTTTCCATGTCGCCTGCACCTGCAAAACGAAGATTGCAGAGAGTGAAGAATACGGGGCCAAGAATGTTCTTGGAATAGGTTTCAGTTGCACCCACTTGAGCAGGGGGCTGGCTACCAATTTTCTTGATAGTTTGCTCAGACATTGATTAAACTCCTGGTTTTCATCAGTGAGAAACAGCAAGAGCAGGTAATCGAGAAAACTTTCGTGTTGCGCGATCGCCTGTCTTGTTTGTGTACATTCACATCATGTCAGTGAAACATCCGTGTGGGCATTACCCTCAACGGTACTCTTCGGGTTTAATCTTTGGATTCAATCAAATCATGTGCCTGGAGCGGTGGCATTCTGGCGGAGTGAGCTGAGTGCGGATTGGTAACGGTCTATTGAGTGGTGCAACTTTTGGTGTCGCCTCCCCTCATCATGATCCAAATCTTTTGAAATCAGAATGCAGTCATAAACCTACCTTAAAGTTTCATCGCAAATTCTCTTCGAGAAGAGAAGGGCTGTTAGGTTGAGATCATCACGTTAAGGGGTTTTACGTAGTCACCTACGTTCAGAACACGCTTCATGCTTAGCGTAGGAGTGCATCAACTCTCGTTTATTTCACTACACCCTGTTCCAACTCCTATGTCACTGAATCGGCTTAAACATCGATTTCTTCAGTCTGATGGGTTGCCCTTGCGCGAGCTGCTGATCACTCCATTCGTCATTCAAATCATTGCAGCAGTTACCCTTGTTGGGGCCTTGTCATTTCGCAACGGACAACGAGCTGTGAATGACCTGGCATCTCAGTTACAGTCAGAAATCACTGCCCGCATTACCCAGCAACTCCAGGGGTATGTGGCGATTCCTCACAACATCAATAAAATCAATGCCAATGCCTTTGCCCAGGGCGATGTTGATGTTCTGACAACGACAGGGGAGCATCTGTTTTGGCAACAGGCCAAAATTTTCCCAAATACGAATCTGATTTACTGCGGAGCGGAGCAGGATGGGTCGTTTTTGGGCGTCGGGAGAAACGTGGATGACCGATCGCTAGAAATGGTGATTTACAACGAGTCTACCCAGCGAGTTGGACACTATTATTCGCTGGATAACCAGGGAAATGAGCAACGTCTGCTTCGAGCGGGCTCAAAACCCTACGATGCTCGTGTGCGCCCTTGGTATCAAGCGGCCTTGGGCGCAAATGGCCCCACATGGAGTGACATTTATCTCGATTTCGATACGCTACTCCCCACCATTACAGCGAGTCTGCCCGTCTATGATCTTTCTGGAAATCAAGTGATTGGGGTGTGTGCAACCGATTTCATTCTGCCTGAAGAAATGAGTCAATTTCTCAAAACCTTGGAAATTGGCAAAACCGGAGCAACTTTTATCGTCGATCGCTCAGGCGAACTGATCTCCACCTCATTCGAAGAAGATCTGCTCACGGGACGAGGGTCTACCCTCAGGCGGATCACCGCCGATGAGAGTAAAAACGCACTGGTGCAGGGAACCGCGACGCATCTCATGGAAACCTTTGGGATGCTAGACAATATTCAGGAACCCCAGCAGCTCTCTTTTCATGTGAATGGCCAACGCCAATATGTTGAGATTCGTCCGTTTAATGACACTCAAGGACTCGACTGGCTCATTGTGGTGGTCATTCCTGAAGCTGATTTTATGGCTCAGATCCACGCGAATGCGAGGGATACGGTTCTGTTGTGTATGGCAGCGCTGGCGATCGCCACCCTCCTCGGCATTGCCACCGCAGAACGGATTACTCGACCCGTTGTGGAGCTGAATCAGGCAGCCCAAGACCTGGCAAATGGCAATCTCAAGCGCAACGTCGGCGTCAGCGGCATACGAGAACTCAAAACGCTAGGCCAGTCGTTCAACAGCATGGCTCAGCAACTCCATCACTCCTTTGAAGCTCTCGAAACTAAGAACCAGGATGTAACAGCAGCCAAAGAAGAGCTTGCCCAGGCAAAAGAACAACTGGAGGCCGTCCTAAATGCGGTGCCGGGGCCGATTGCCTGGATCAACGTAGACGGCACCTACATCGGTGTTAACCAGGTGCTAGCCGAGCATTGGAACATCACGCCCGACACCTTCATCGGCAAACCCGTAGGATTTATGGAGCCCACTTCTACGCTGACTCAGTTTATGCAGCAGTTTCTCTCAGGGCCAGAACTAGCGACTTCTCAGGTCTTTGATGTGGATCGGAACAAGGCTCGAACGTCGTACTTAATCGCAGCACAGAAATATCAGCGGGGAACGGCAGCGGTATTCGTCGGCATTGACATCACCGACCGACGACGAGCAGAAGAGTCACTCCGGCAGAGCGAGGCGACCAATCGCGCGTTGATTCAGTCTATTCCCGATCTCCTGATTCGCATGAAAGGCGACGGCACCTATCTCGACATTCTGAGCAGTGAACGGCTATCGGTTCACGATCAGGTCCGTTTTCGGGTGGGCACCAGTGTCTATGATTCTCTTCCCCAGGAAAATGCCGATCTCCGAATGCATTATGTCCGAAAGGCTTTGGATACTCAATCCATGCAGGTCTATGAACAGCGACTGAGAGTCGATACCTCAACTCAAGATGAGGAGGTACGCATCATCGTCATCGGTGAGGATGAAGTGCTCATCATCGTTCGTGATATCACGAAGCGGAAGCAAGCCGAAGAAGCCCTACGCATCGCAGAAGAAAACTACCGCAGCATCTTTGAGAATGCGCTCGAAGGCATTTTTCAATCGACGCCCCACGGTCGGTTCTTAAGCGTTAATCCGGCTATGGCCGATATGTATGGGTATGATTGCCCTGCTGATATGGTGGAGTCTGTCCAGAATATCGGGACTCAAATTTTCGCTCATCTGGGCGATCGCGACGAATTTCTCACCCAGATGGCCACAGCCAACGAAGTCAAAGAGTTTGAATATCAAGCTCGCTGCAAAAACGGACGAATCATCTGGGTTCAAGAAAGTACCCGTGCTGTTCAAGACGATAGCGGCACCTTGCTGTACTACGAAGGCATCGTGCAAGACATCACTTTGAGAAAACTTCAGGAAAAAGACTTAATTCGTCAACTCCAGGAATTACAGATTGAGATCGACCACAAAAAGCGTGAGCGTGAGGTCTCTCAAATCACCCAAAGTGACTATTTTCAGGAAGTCCGTGAGACCGTGGAGCGCATTCGCCTGGATGATTTTTGGTCATAGCGACGGAGAAAATAGAATACCCAC
>JAYKJC010000269.1:0-3888 GCA_035285885.1 Leptolyngbyaceae cyanobacterium
CGAGTGGTTTCGATGATTTCGTTCAGCTCATCATATTTTTCTGTGGCCCAATAGGTGTTCCCAACATTCAACAGCTTCACTGCCGATGAAAACGCCTTCCGCAGATCATCTGATTCAACGGCTGAGATGGTTTCTTGATAAATCCGTTCTGCCTGTGCCCAAGTGGACTGCCAGTGGTCGATGCGCTGGTTGACTTCAGAGTAGGCCGACCCCTGGGATGGAATTTTTCTGGCGATCGCCACAGCTTCATCCAAGTCCCCCTGCTGGAAGGTCTCGTCCGCCAAGTCGAGAATGCTCAGCGACCACCCATCAATCATCTCATCCGCTTCTGCCCGGAGAGGGTGGTCGTCAGGGAGCCCATCCATAAGCTGAATCGCCGCTAGCAAGTCCTCCGTCGTGTTCTTTTTCGCTGCCAGCTCTGCACAGTAGAGGCGCAATGAGGCGGACGCTGTGGGCCAGAAGATGTTTGGACAATTGGGCAAACTGGGCAGCTTATACAGCAGCGCCAGTGAAAAGCCTGTGACGCCACCCGATACGGCAATAATCATCGTCATCCAAAAAGCCCAATGCCGATAAAAAGGACGTTTGGGCGGCTGAACGTTTTCGTCAGACTCCGTCCCCGTCGTGACGTTAGACGAAGCAGGAGTCGGGTAACTGTGATGAGCATGATCCACCCGTTGCGACGGGGCGACATATTCCACAGGATATGTCGGTTTATGGGGCACCGAAGGTGACGAAGAATGATAACGATCAGACGATCGACGATTTCCAGCCATAAGTTTTGGGTTTATCGGCAAACATTCACCGTATTAGTCACTACACGCCAATTTGAGAAAACCAGAATGCTTTGGTCAAGTTTTTCATCAAGTTGGCCTGATGATGTTAGGGCGTCAGAGAGAATCAGGATTTCGGAACTATATCACCTCGTTCCTATCACTACAGCGATAGCAAACTTTGATTAAGACTTTGTTGTGGTCAGCGAAGCCGCCCATAAAAATGTCTTTGACCCACGCTGTATGCCTACAGCTATATCACTGATTTCCACATATTTTTAGAACCCCTGGGCTTAATTTTTTACGGAACTTAAGGATAAACGGATGTTCTGATTCTTCGCTATAGCTCATCGCTCAATAGCACAGACTCAAGGAGAATTTTGGCTTAGAACCCCGGCTTATTCACGAATCCAGTCAGGTGTGGGTTAGTCAGATGCATTCATCCAAAGCTTGATTGTGCGATCGCCACTGCCACTGGCCAACATCGAGCCGTCGGGACTAAACGCCACCGCATTCACGCTCCCCTCGTGGCCTTCGAGAATTCCGTGCGATCCATCCTTGGCCCAGAGCCGAATCGTGCGATCGCCACTGCCACTGGCAATCACCTGTCCTGTCGCGTTAATTGTCACCGCATGAACGGCCTGCTGATGCCCCTCAAACTGGGCAATTAGGTCTCCCGATTCGGCATCAAGTCGCTGAATCGCGCCCGTCACTCGTCCGACCCAGAGATCGCGACGATTGGGGCTAAACTCAAGGGCCAGGGCATCGTGAATAGAGCCTAGAGCCGTCTGTTGGCACAACCCCGATTGCATGTCCCAGGTGATAATGGGATGGACGCTATCGCTGCTAGCAAGGGTCAACCCGTTGGGATTGATGGCGATCGCCTGCACAGGAGCCCGATGATTGTCCAGAACATACAGCAACCCTCGATGCTGCACATGCCAAAAGCGAATTGTGCCGTCTGCACTGCCACTCACAATCACCTTGCGATTGGGACTAAACGCCAGACTCAACACTGGAGCCGTATGTCCGCTAAAGGTATCGACCAAATGGCTTGTGCGCACATGCCAAAGCTTAACGGTGCCATCGTCTCCCCCACTGGCCACCAATTGACCATCCGAGCTGACGGCGATCGCATGAACGGCCCGTCCATCCCCGCTCAGCTCAGCAAACTGGCGACCCTTAGGCACATTCCAGAGGTAAACCGATCCATCCAGGCTGCTGCTAATCAGCACCTTGCCATTCTGGGCAAAGGCCACATCCGTTACCGCATCCGTGTGGGCAGAAAAGGTTTGCTGACAGTGCCAATCCAGAGAAGCGGGTGATGAACGAGTCTGAGGTGGGGAGGGCGATCGTTGCGCCTCAGCCCGTTGGGCATCTTTCTCTCGTCGAAGACGAAGGGCGTGTTCAAGCTCAAGCTGTCGAGCGCGATCGCGATCCGACTTGGCTCGATGGCTAAACCCCAACGAAGAAAACATCAGGCTACGCAGATGATACGCTTCGGCATAGTCTGGGTCGAGTCGAATCGCCAGAGATAACGCATCCGCAGCCTCTTGATACTGTCCGGTCTTTGCCAGGTCAGAGGCTTCTTGAACATAGGTTTCAGCCCGTGCGCGACCTGTGCGATATCTGATCTTCGACGATCGGTTTTGGGAGGACGTATTCGTAGAAGACGAGCTAGAAGAAACCGTAGAGCTATTGACCTGTGACTCTCCCTGCTCTCGAAGATAGGCATAGGCAATGTTGAGTGCCTTAATGCGTTCTTCAGCCTCTTTCTGCTTTTGTGGATTATCCGGAAACCGATCGGGGTGCCATCGCATGGCCTGTTTGCGATACGCTTGTTTCACCTCATCTTGACTCGCTCCAGGTTGAAGATCGAGAAGCTTGTAATATGACAAAATATCGTCCATTCAGGTCATCCATCGGCCTAAGATCAGATGCTGGCATGCATCCATTTCTTCTATTCTGACGAGAAAATTCTTCCATCGCCATCCTTCTACCCATCTAGAATCCAACACATCCTATGAGCAAGGTTCTGTATCTGGCTAATCCCTACGGATTCTCAGCCCAACAGCGTCAGCTACTCCTGCCGCCGATGATTCAAGCATTGACAGCCCTTGGAGCAGAAGTGTGGGAGCCCTTCGATCGCAATAATCAAGTGGATATGACAAAAGAAGGGTGGGCCTATCGTGTGGCTCAAGCAGACGCGGCAGACGTGCGGGACTGTGATGGGATTTTTGCTGTGGTGAATGGAACGCCACCGGACGAGGGCGTCATGGTTGAGCTGGGAATGGCGATCGCCCTCAACAAAGCCATCTTCCTGTTTCGAGATGATTTCCGCCGATGCAGCGACAGCGAAGACTATCCCCTTAACCTCATGGTTTTTGCAGGACTCCCGGTTCAAGGGTGGCAGCGGTTCTACTACACCTCTGTCGAAGAGATTGCCTCACCCGACAAAGCGCTCTATCGGTGGCTGAAATAGCGAGAGGCACGACTTCTTAAAGGGGCAAGGCCATTTGCTGCATAGAGGATGTCACACATTCAGCCCCTTCATGGGTCAAGAGCCAGCGCTTTCGGTCTACTCCTCCGGCATATCCAGTGAGTTGGCCGTTTGCACCAATGACTCGATGACACGGAATCACAATCGCAATAGGATTCTTAGAATTCGCCAGCCCTACTGCGCGAGACGCACCCGGTTTATGAAGCTTTTTGGCAAGCTCCCCATAGGAAATCGCTGTTCCTGAGGGAATGGTCGTTAGTGCAGCCCACACTTCCTGCTGAAAGGGTGTTCCTCCCGGATCAACGGCGATCGCCTCTAGAGCGTCAAGCTGACCGTCGAGATAGCGCTGGAGCTTGACTGTGACACCCAGAGGATTTGCCATTGGCACGAGGGAAATATCATCAAATCGAGCGCCCAGTAGCGTCATCATGCGATCGCGACAGTCCTCGAAATCAACTGCCAGAATGGCTTCTTCGTTGGTAACCAGGCAAATCGTCCCAATGGGCGAGTCAAGTGAGTCTATCCAAAGCTGCACAATACCCCCTTTTGCATTCTCAAAACCGCATTTTCTAGATTAAGTAACCGGGTCTGAGTAACCGACTGAACCAACAACAC
>JAYKJC010000270.1:0-5695 GCA_035285885.1 Leptolyngbyaceae cyanobacterium
GGCAGGCGATGATGGCTTCGACGATGATGATGACGATGATGAACTCGAAATCGAGTAGGTCTCAGAATTAGCAGTCTCACCGCTATCGGCATTTCATAAAATTGAAATCACAGATATCTGAGCAGAGTTTATTGACTGTAGTTTAGTTTATTGACTGTAGTTTAACTAAGGAGATTTCTTGAAATGAAATCACCAGCCCACAGTGCGTTACGCTTCGCTTTTCTGATATGCCCTTTGGGCTATACGGCACCCTACATGCGGTATGGCGTGCGGTATGGCCTTTCCCAGAAATCTCCTTAGTTGGATAAAGCGCTGTATGGAGTAGGGTAAAGGGCAGTGCCTTTACCCTACCAGTAGGGTAAGGCTGCGTTTAGTCTAAATCCAATCATTGAGCAAAGTTCATAAAGAAACGAGGGCTTTGGGTTGCGCACCCGAAGCCCTCGTTTCTTCTTTAAAGTCGATGTCCTAATAAAGCAGACCACGGCTATACTATGGGGTGTCATGAGAGGTCTCATGTTGAACTAACAACTTGAATTAGCAACTGGGTGAGGAGTCAAAAATCGGTGGGTGCCAAAGCAATTTCGCGTGTGAGTCAAGTCATCACAGGACAATCCCTCTTTGTAGGGTTGAGTGTTGTTCTTGCTGTCGGTGCGGCCTGTGCTGAAAGTATCGTATTGAATGCGCTCTCCTTAACGCAAGTCTGTGTGCCGATGCTGGTGTCGATGGCGATCGTTGCAGGAGTCGGCATCTGGGCTGTGCCATTTTTGCTGGCGCTCAAAACCGGACAGTTCATTCGTGAAGAAGGCCCCAAGTCTCACATGGCTAAGGCCGGAACTCCAACCATGGGTGGGTTGTTCGTTATCCCAGTTGCGGTGTGCATTGCCCTGACGCTGTCTCTGCTATCATCGTCGGTCTTGGCCGTGTCATGCTTAACCCTCGCCTATGGGTTTATCGGATGGATTGATGACTGGCAGGTGATTCGTCGGCAATCCAATAAAGGAATCTCGCCTCGCATGAAGCTGCTGTTGCAGATTCTTGTATCTGTGGTGTTTTGCGGGTGGCTCTTTGCTTTTGGCCCCACAGACATCACTTCAATTCGTTTTCCGTTTGGGCTTGCATTACCGCTCGGCATTTTGTTCTGGCCGTTAGCCGGATTTACGCCCGTCGCCCAAAGCAATGCCACCAACCTGACCGATGGACTTGATGGACTGGCATCAGGAACCAGCGCGATCGCCTTCCTCGGCCTTGCGATTTTGACCTTGCCCGATCAGCCGGGATTGGCCATATTTTGCGCCTGCATGGCGGGGGGATGCCTGGGATTCTTAGCCCATAACTACAACCCCGCACGGGTATTCATGGGAGATACAGGGTCGCTAGCCCTGGGCGGTTCGATGGCCGCTGTCGCCCTGCTGAGTAATCATTTGTTTAGCCTGCTGATTTTAAGTGGCGTCTTTTTGATTGAAACGCTTTCCGTCATGGCCCAGGTGAGCTACTACAAGGCAACTAAGGATGAGAAGGGAGTGGGCAAGCGTTTATTCAAGATGGCTCCCTTTCATCATCATCTTGAACTATCGGGATGGTCAGAAATCGACGTGGTGGCTTTTTTCTATGGGGTCGGCCTATTGCTGGCGATCGCCACTCTTGTCCTTGCCTGGGTCTAAATCAGGAGACATAGCCAGTTTCTAAAGAGTTTGACCTTTAAAATTTGACCCTTAAAAAAGCTTGACCGTTTAAGTATCTCGACACAATTAAAAACCAAACTAAAAACCCTGCGCCGCCCGCGCAATGGGCGGCGCAGGGTTTTATGGGTGATTGTGACCAACCACTTAGGTAAAAGTAATTCGGAAAAGAAGATATGGTGTACCGCCTCTTATTTGTTTGCCTGGGAAACATTTGCCGCTCCCCATCTGCTGAGGGCATTATGAATCACCTCATTAAAGAACGGGGCCTCGAAGATCGCGTCATGTGCGACTCAGCAGGAACGTCGAGCTATCACATTGGCAGTTCCCCTGATAGTCGAATGACAGCAGCAGCAAAGCGCCAGGGGATTGAGCTACGGGGACAAGCCCGACAATTTACCCGAGCAGACTTTGCAACGTTCGACCTCATCCTGGCAATGGATCGTCAAAACTATCGTGACATCATGCGGCTTGCCTCTTCAGATGAGGAAGAATCGAAAGTAAAGCTGATGTGCAGCTATTGCAGAACGTACAGTGATGATGAAGTGCCTGATCCGTATTACGGAGGTGCTGAGGGCTTTCAATACGTCATCAACCTCTTGCTCGATGCTTGTGATGGCTTGCTCGACAGCCTCTCGCTAAAAGAATAGCTCTCTGGAATAGATCTCTCACAAGAATAGATCTCTCAATTCACAGTTTCTCTTAATCCACTAGTTGATGATCCATGTTGAATCGAACGAGTTCTGCACGGTTCACCGTCTCTGTTTTGCGTAGCAAACGGCTCACATGCTTCTCAACGGTTCGGGGACTGAGATGAAGCTGTTGGCCAATCTGCGCGTTCGAGAGTCCCTCAGAGACGAGGCTCAGAACTTCTTGCTCGCGCGGGGTCAGATCGAGCGACTGCACAGTCACAGTGTGCGATCGCCGCTCATTGGCTACCGATTCAGCGGTATGTCCGTTATTTCCGTCAGAACGGCTGCCATCTAGGCTAGTGGACTGAGCACGAACACGCCACTCAGTTTGAATCAGTTGCGATCGCTCCAACAGATTACGAACAACAGCTCCCAGTTCCTTCAAGATAAATGGCTTCGGCAAATAAACATCACATCCAGACTGATATCCTCGAATTCGCTCTTCAACGGAGGTGTGTTCAGTCAGAAAAATCACAGGAAGTAGGCGAAAGGCTGGCTGGCGACGAATTTCGTGAACCAAATCATAACCATTCATACGGGGCATGGAAATATCCGTAATGAGGAGATGAGGTTGATGTTGGTTGACGAGATCTAGTGCGATACGACCGTCTTCTGCCGTTACCACAAAATATCCGGCCAACTCTAAAAAGTCAGCTATCGACAGCCGAGTCCCCAGGTCATCATCTGCAACCAAAATTGTCAAGGACATGATCGACCATATTGAACGATTGCTAAATCCAATTTAAGGCAAAACTGCCTACAGCAGTGAGAATAACCTACAGCAGTGAGAATGCAAGTCACTGAGCACATCCTGTAACATGCGGTTGCAAAACATTAATGTTCCACTTCAATGTGAAGAACCCCAGAACAGGCACCCCTCAAAACAGGAACTTACTACTACCCTTAAATACTTATACTGCTTGAGCATTGAACCTGCTGCATTAGAGCGCACAAAACGGCTCTGGCATTGAGACAAGGTTCTAGAATCAGGACTGCATCACTATCGAAAAACTGAAATCACTGCTAGAGAAACCGAAGGCACGATACAACTCAGCCGTGTCGTCAATCACCACACTGACCCAATTATTCAGAATCAAAAGTCGCGCAGATCAAAAGTCGCGATCGCTCTTTTGCTGACGATTACGACGCGGTGGCATCACGCGTGTCGCACTATCCTCAAGCTCCATGCGTTGCTCCATGCGACGCAGAAAATAGCCTGTCATCATGGCTGATGCAAGCAGTCCCGCTAAATTTTCTCGGTCAGTAGTGACTTGGACATTAAATGCTTCAGACGGAAGCACTCCAACTAGTCCCTGAACGTTTTGAGAAATGATTTGCTTGATTTCTGGACTAACCGACTTCGCAACCATTGCAAGCACCTCTGGGGGTTGATGCTGCATGTACTGGAGAAGTTGATTAATCTGCTCCTCATTATCAGATTCGTCAAAGAAGCTAGTGCTGTTTGGAGGAAAAACCATAAGCCTTGTTTCTAATCTGTTTCCTATTGTTACACTTATACTCGCTAATTGGGAAAACGACTTCCTGAGTAAAATTTCCGAATCCCTTATAAGGTTTGTCTGAGTTTAACTCTAGTGCTGCGATGATTACGCAGACTTGTCGAACGGATGAGGTAGATCACTCATCTGAAAATACTGATAAAACTTGTCCGTCACTTGTAACCAGAATGAACGCCCGTTTGATTGGCGTCGCTTGCGGACAAACCCAAGACTCACCAAATCTTGAACGTGTTGGTAGGCTCCTGAGCCGCGTAGCTCAATCAACGTTGTCTGTGCAAGGGGGCCTTTTAGGGCGATCGCCGCTAACGTTCGCAATGTCGCCACACTCAGGTCAACGGGAATCAATGTCTCAACGAGTCTGCGATAGTCTTCCTTTAACTGTAAACAATATCCGTCTGGCGATTCCGTAATTTCCAATGCACTATTTCGGTGTGCATAGTCTGACAACAGCTCCATCATTCCTTCTTCCGCAGTTCTGCGATCGCACCCTGCATATTCGGCGATTTTGCCAATTTTCAGGGGCTGCCCCTTGAGATACAGAATAGCCTCTATGGTTTTTGAAAGAGACATAACGAGAACAGATCCGACATCTATAACTTGAACCCGTCAGAAACGCTGCAAATAAAGAGGATTAGTAAGTTCAGCCCCAACGAACACGTGACTCAAGACAAAACGACTTAAGACACGCTTAATCTCTCATTCTAAGCATTGCACTATTGTAAAACTACCATTGGTGTACCACCATAACTCATCTCGACGGACTCGTCGAAAGAGTGCGCAAATTAATCGCTCAAACTAACCGCTCAAGCTAATCACCCAAACTAGTCTAGGTTGCGACCCGTCAGCTCCACGAAAATATCTTCCAGGTTAGAGGGACGAACCATCAAGCCTGTGCGATCGGACTGCTGCATGAGGTGCTGTTCAGCATCTTGCACCGTTGGGAAGAAAGCATACTCCCAGCGATCGCCCACTTGCTTCATCACTAACCCCTTGCCGTGTCGCTGTCGCAACTCTTCCAGTGTCCCCATTTCAATCAGCTCACCCGCATCCATAATGCCGATGCGATCGCACAAATATTCCACCTCTTCCATGTAGTGAGTCGTCAGCAGCAACGTCATGCCCTGCTGATTGAGCCCCTTGATAATTTCCCACATGCGCCGCCGAGTCTGCGGATCGAGGCCCACGGTCGGCTCATCTAGAAACAAAATCTGTGGCTGATGCAACAACGCGCGGGCAATCTGCAAACGACGCTTCATCCCACCGGACAAGGTTTTGACCAGATCATCCCGGCGATCGACCAACTCAACGTAATCCAGCCATCGACTAATTTCCTTCTGACGACGGGGATTGGGAATGTGGTGCATCCGCCCATGAAATTCCATGTTCTCCCAAACGGTGAGGTCGATATCGACGCTCGTTTGCTGAAGAACAACACCAATCTTCTGCTTGACTCGAAACGGCTGACGCACAACGTCATACCCAGCCACAACAACATCACCCTGGGTTGGCTGTGTCAGAGTGGTCAACATGCGAATAGTGGTCGATTTCCCGGCTCCATTGGGGCCGAGCAACCCAAACACTTCGCCGTGGGGAATGGTGAAGGACAAATCATTGACAACAGCCAAATTGTTGTAAACCTTATGAACATTTTGAAGGCAAATGGCAGGAGTCATATCAATGCAGAGATGGGTAGCGTTGGATAATCGATGGAACCGTAGCGACGGGTTAGAAATCTTAATAAAATTATAAGCCTTAGGCGGAGACATTCTTGTGAGAATTCTTGCCTATCTAGAGTGAACGTCGTGTA
>JAYKJC010000271.1:0-14748 GCA_035285885.1 Leptolyngbyaceae cyanobacterium
TGTCGAGCATGGAAGTAGGATGCGATCGCCACCGTGCTAATCGTCGCCACAGAGATGACTGAAAAGTAGCTGACGAGTTGGGCGAATAAACTCCGGTTGAACCAATGCTTCATGAGTCTGCCTCCCAGTTGGCCCAAATGGACTGGATTTGGGCGATCGCCCAATCCGCAGCCTGGGCAGGCGGTACATCCTGACGCAGAATTTGGAGAATGGTTTGCCCCCAAATGTGCTGACCTAAAATTTGGCTGTAGGCGGGGTGATACACCTCATAGGGCACTGGCCCCGGCTGTTCCTGGATCTTGAGAGCAATGGATAAATGTGGGTCACTCGCATTTTGCCAGTAGGGGTCAGATAACAATTGAGGCATCACAGGCAGAAATCGTCCCTTAAACCCTTCTTTGAGGAGCTGGTTGAGAGCGGCTGGCTGCATCAGGTAAGAGACAAAATCCTGAGTCGCTTCTGGGTGCCGCCCCGCTTTGAGAACGATGATTTGCTTAATCCCTTTTCGGGGGCGCATGGGCGTGCCATCAAGCTTTTCCGGCCAGGGTAAGGTGGCGATGCTCCGATAGCGATCCGTGGCGTCTTGGTTGTATGGATTTGGCTCTAATTTTTGCGTGAGTGGAATGGATAGGGTTGGATTGTGGGTCATCACAATGCCGCCATCTAAGAATCGGAAATTGTTTCCCGAAGCCGTCCAATCGGTCGCATCAGGAGGCACAAATCCTCGCCGATAAAAGCCTGTGTATTCTCGCAGAACATCGATAAATTTTTGTCGATTGTCGGGCTCCGGCAACATCAACTCACCATCTGGACTAACGATGGTGGTGGCGTGAGCGTCTAAAAACCATCGCAGAGAAGTAAACGTATCAACGCCCTCTTCAGACATGCAGAGCCCAATGCCATAAATGTGGCGATCGCCCTGTGTCCACAACTGTTGCTGAACCTGTTGCCAAAAGTTCCAAAATGCGTCCCATTCTTGGGGAATGTCTTGGGTGGTCAGCCCCACCTGCTCCAGCATTCGGGGCCAGCAGTGAAGATATTCCCCCGCATTTCCAATGGGAATCGCATAGTAGGACTGTCCATTGAGAGCCTTATTGCGATACGTTACTTGCAGCAGCGCATCAGGAGTGTAGAGTTCCCGGTAGGGTTCTATCAGATCCGACACATCGGTGAGGTGATTGTCCCATGCCAGTTTGGGAGCCAAGTTTGCATCCAGTGAAATCGCAAAGACCAGGTCAGGCACCTCATAGTTCTCGGGTTGGGCGATCGCCTTCAACAGTTCTTGTTCGAGAACAGTAATATGCATCAATTTCAGATTGACGTTGAGCCCCGAGGCGTTCTCCCACTGTTGAACCAAGTCAAGGATACCGGCGTTTTCCTCGGGCAAGTATCCCTGTTCCCACCAAATGGTTAAATCAGAATTTTTAGCATTAGAAGACGAATAGCCATGGAGAGCAGAAAAGTCGGACCGAACGGTGCAGTTTGCTAACCCAAGTCCTAACCCAAACAACGACAACCGCGTGAAGCTCCGCCTACTAATCATTGAAGAGATACTCGTATAACTCTAACGCTATCAACTCTAACGCTGTAAACTTTTAAGGCTATCAACTCTAACCCTATCAACTCAGAGGGCGGTTCTTACAATCTAAGGATATTCGGGTGTGCGGGCTCTGCCCAAATATCAGCACCACGCAGAGTAAACCTAGGGTCTGTTTTAAAAGTTGTTTTGTCGTGCGCTTTGCGCACGACAAAACAACCCTTTCAGCTAGTTTTAAAACACGCCCTAGCGATACGCCCAGAAATTTCCGCTCCTAGAGCACTATGCATTGATTAAGAACAATTGTGCTTAACACGGCTGCAAACCGCTATAGAAAGAGGCATGGCTTAAAGTGCAATGCGTGCAATATTAAGATACACCGATACCGAAGGGTATCCAAAACCGATCAGCGAATCTACATAAATATTTAGTATGTAAGGTGTAAAAACACGAAGTTTCTTCCTTAAACGCTAAATACACCTCGCGTGAACCGATCAAGATGGTATTGCTGAATCTGGATAATGACTGTGTTCGAGGCACATACCGTGCGCCTCCCACCGACCAATTCATACCTAAAGCAGTCACCCCGTCAAGATTATTCTTCCCACGTCGGCATTGCTGCTAAATATTTCTGCAATAATTCCTCAATGGCTTCAGTTTGAAACTGTTTAGCGAGCTGCAAAATGCTTTCCGCAAAAGAGGTATACGTTTTGTCTGTACTCATCAGATCATGCAGCTCGGTTTTCAGTTGCAAGATGTTATCCCTCTGGGCAAGCTCAAAGAGCAGTTCCAGGGTCTGTCGAGGGGGCACCTCCACATCCCCAGGATTTCTCGTTGAATCAGTTGCAAAATCGCCCCCATCATACGTCCATTTCAAATGGAGGTGACTCGCCAGAAGATGGAACAGTTCTTGTGCATCAATCGGCTTCGCGAGAAAGTCATTGCCACCAGCATCTAAGGCCAGGTTGCGATCCGATTGAGCGACTGAAGCAGAAGATACGATAACCTTTAGTTGAGATATTGGAGATATTTGACAATGGGCGGCATCGTTACGCACCTGATTTAAAAACTCAAACCCATCCATGACAGGCATCACCAGATCAACGATGACCATATCAGTAGGAACACCAGAACGAAGGTAATCTAATCCCTCTTGACCATTTCCCGCTTCTAGAACCGTAAAGCCAAGGGGTTTTAGCAAGTTGACTAAAACGGCACGATTTTCCCATCGATCATCAATGACTAGAATGGTGCGGCGATCGCCCGAATACCCCGTGATTCGATCATGCCCGTTCGGGTTTTGTTGCTGTTCGACCCAGTCCTCTGCAAGAGGAATATCCAGAGTAAAGAAAAATTCACTCCCTGCGCCGAGTTGACTCTTGAGTTCGATGGAGCCTCCCATCATCTGGATAATGCGCTGGCTAATGGCCAACCCCAGTCCGGTTCCTTCTGACTGTCGTTGGCGATCGCCCACTTGCTGAAAAGTCTGAAACAGCTTACCCACGTCATCCGTGGCAATCCCAATTCCTGTATCAATCACCTGAAAGAAAAGAGTCGCCTGTTCGTCAGAACTGTCTAATACGTCCACACGAAACGTCACCAATCCCTGGTCAGTAAACTTAATGGCGTTACTCATGAGATTCAGCAACACCTGCCGCAACCGTTTTTCATCGGCAAAGACACCTTCTGGAATACGGGGACTGGGTTGATAGACAAACTCAACTCGCTTTTCATTGGCACGAATCTGGCAGATTTCTACCACGCTCTGTAAGAGGGAGGGCAGGTGAAACGCAATCGGGGCAAGCTCTAACTTGCGGGCTTCAATTTTAGAAATGTCCAGAATATCGTTAATCAGAGTTAAAAGGTGTGAACCACACTGGTAGATGATGTTGAGTCCATCGTGGACTTTAGTGGGGTTGTGGGGCGATCGCCCTAAAATTTGCGCGTAGCCCAAAATACCGTTAAGCGGTGTCCGCAACTCATGACTCATGTTGGCGAGAAACTCACTTTTGGCACGATTGGCGTTATCAGCTTCTTCCTTCGCTTGTTCTAGTTCCGTGGTGCGACTTGCGACCCGATCTTCCAGTTCTTCATTGAGGGTCGTTAGTTCTGTATTGACCTGCTCTAGCTGATGGAAGGAGGTACGGAGCGTTTGAGCCATGGAGTTAAATGCGTGGCCTAATCCATTAATTTCTCGAATAGCGCTCGGTTCAACATGCGCATCCAAATTCCCAGCCGCCAAATTCTCTGACGCCCGTTCAAGTCTCAAAACCGAGCGACCAATCCAGCGGGCTGTCGCAGCTCCAAGCCCGATAGCAATGCCTAAGGCCGTTAGACAAAGCCAGAGGGTATTTCGAGTGTTTTTCTGGATTTGTGCCATGAAATCTGACTCAGGCACCGCTGTTATAACCCGCCAATCCAGGCCATATTCTTGCTGCCAGGGGCCAACAAGCGCAAAATACCGTTGCCCATTATGCTTAAAATTAAAATATTGTTCGGTTTCGATATCTCGAAATCCATCGGGAAACCGAGCAGTGACAAATTCTGCTGCGATGCGCGTCAGATCATCTTCGGCCTCTGTACTTTGAACCCGTTCAGTTTCATCTTCATCGTCACCTAAACCAATGTATGGCAAGTCGTCAGCAGAGCTAGCCACCAACGCACCATCAGGTTCAACGATAAAGACGCGGGCACCGGGGCTAATCTCAATGGTTTGTAAAAAATCGCTGATGGACGCCAGCATCAAATCCACCGCAATAACGCCCAAGAGTTGCTGATTGTCGTCGTAAATCGGAGCACCGATGGCGATCGCCGCCACCCCTCCAGCACTCAACCAACTGTAGACACTGCCCCAGCCAAGCTCTCCCCGCTCGACGGGCTCAGTATAGGATTCTTCTTCTAAGGGGGAATAATATTCAGGTTCTAGCTCGATGCGGTTTCCAGCTTCATCGAACATGTATGTCCTGCTCAGGTTATTGTCTTCTGGCTTCAACTCATCCATATAAATGTTGGGATCATCGGGTTCCCAGTAACCTGCACCAATATATTCTCCCTGAGCCGAAATATAAGAGATGTAGCTGACATCAAAGGTCTGAATTTGATGCCAAAACGTTATGCTGGTTTCCTCAACATTTTCCAGATCAAATACACCTCGATTGATGGCATCAAGGTTAATGCCTGCCACCTGGGTTGCGTTTTCAAAGTGACTGTCAAGATGCTGTTCGACGCGATTATCAACCTCTCCCATTAACTGATTCGCTAAATCTGTAACAGCCCGCTGTCCATTACGAACAGAGAGCCATCCGGTAATGCCAACGGCAGCGGTAATTTGCAGTAAAAACGGCCCAACAAGAATCAGCCGAAGGGGGATAGAGCGTTTAGGAGTGGGCGATCGCCTTGAGGTGGTGTCAGCGGCTATCATAAATTTTGCGATGACGGGTTGAGGTGTAAATATAGGCAATTCGTCACAATAGAGAAGACACACATGCACCCAAGCATTGGGCTCTGAAGCAGTTGTAGGGTTAAAAAAACATTCTCAAAAACAGAATTATCGGCATTCACCGTAAAGATGCTATTTTTCTTTACTACGATATTATTCCCTTTTATCCATATTACTTATGGATATGATGCTGTGTTGAAAGCTGTTGCAATCTGCAACGGCATTAAAAATGAAGAGCAAGTGACAGGAACTACCTCCTGCTACTCGCTCTTCATACAGCGCTATGGGCGTTAGTTAAATAAAGTTGAGTGGAGCGCAGTGAGCCCCACTCAACTTTTTCGTGCATAACGAGGTTGCAAACCGCCCTACTCACAGATGACTCAGACGCGGGTAGATTGAGCCGTTTCAGTTAAAGTCTTTTCACCTTTCGGCTCTGTGAAAAATGCCACGTAAACGTACCCCGCCAACACGGCTCCTAGAATAGGAGCCACCCAAAAGAGCCACACCTGACTAAATAACTCGGCTCCAGCAAACAGGGCTGGGCCTGTACTTCGGGCTGGGTTCACAGAGGTGTTGGTCACTGGAATGCTAATCAGGTGAATGAGCGTCAGTCCGAGGCCGATGGCAACGGGCGCAAGTCCCTGGGGGGCACGGCTATCTGTTGAGCCCAAAATGATGATCAGGAACATGAACGTCATGACCACTTCGGTGATGAAACAAGTAAGTAACGGGTAGCCCCCAGGAGAGTGGGCACCGTACCCGTTGGTGGCCAGAGGATTGGAACCCGAAAGTTCAAATCCTGCTTGTCCCGATGCAATGAGATAGACCATCCCGGCTCCGGCGATCGCCCCCACAACCTGCGCCCCAATATAGGGGAGCAATTCTGAACTGGGAAATCGCTTTGCGGCCCACAGACCAAAGGACACCGCTGGATTAAGATGACACCCTGAAATGTGGCCGATAGCATAGGCCATGGTCAATACCGTTAATCCAAATGCTAGAGAGACTCCAGCGAAAGATATTCCAACGGAAAACAGAGCTGTGTCGCCAGCTTGAATGATGTCGGTTGTGAACACAGCGGCTAGAACAGCACTGCCGCATCCACCCAAAACCAACCAAAAGGTGCCGATAAACTCGGCAATACAACGTTTTACGAGAGACATGTTGCGACTCCTGGGAAATTAAGAACAAACACAAAACAGTTAACGATCCCAACCCATACCTTTTCTGCCTGTTCATTGGTCTCAAAACCCGATGAAAACTGAGTTCAACGCTGTTGCGATCAATAACATCCGTTACACTACACTATGTTTTCAGTAATCTCACGGAGCCTCATATTTCCTTCAGATTGAGAAATTCCTCAAGATGTAAAGGTCGTATGGTGGGTCTAGGTTTTGCTTGTCGATTGCCGCTGAGAGCCTTGATGACTGCCTGGGGTTAAGCCGAGGCATCGGTCGCCTTCTTCTCGAAGTGCGTCGTGTCCGATGTTCGTTTCTTGTGTGGCATGAAGTTACAAAACACTACAATCCGCTCTTACAAATTGCCATGACAAATTGCCATGACAAATTGCCATGACAAATCACTATAAATAGTTCACATGAACTATAATTTCATCGTTGCTGTTCTGTGTTGTCATGGCAAGGTTCTCAACTCAACACTGGTGTGTACTAGCTGCTTTAACGGGAATGGTGGTGCTGTCGGTGGCGGGCGATCGCCCACCCCATTCTTCAACGCAATCTTCTCTCTCGCAGCAGCGGGAGGCCCATGCCTCTAACCTGTCGGCTACTCATTCTGAGGCGAATGCTGAATTGGAAACAGCATCATCGCAGATATCCCATACATCTGCCCATGCATCTGCCAATGCATCTGACGGGGGACGTGACTCCGAAAGGTATCCGTCAGGGGCGATTGCGGACGCTGTGGATGCGGTGTATCGCTCTGTGGTCACGGTCACTACTCAGCAGGGCACGAATCCCTATGCTCCCCACGGGCTTCAGCCGCAGTCGTCTGCATCTCATCTGCCCCCTTCCCGGTATGATTCGCATCGGGGAGTGCCTTTATCAGGGTCGCCGACTACGTCGTTGGTATCTACAGCAGGGTCGGGGGTGGTCATTGACGAAACGGGGCTGATTCTCACGAATGCCCACGTAGTGAATGGAGCGTTAGAAGTCATCCTGACATTTTGGACAGACGAGCAGGTGACGGGGCAGGTGCTCGGACAGGATGATGCTCTGGATATGGCGCTCATCCAGGTGCCGGTCGATGACCTTCCGGATGGCCTACCCATCGTTTCTCTGGGGAACTCGGATGACCTTCGCATCGGAGAATGGGCGATCGCCATTGGTCATCCCCTCGGACTGGAGCACACGGTCACCGTTGGCATCATCAGCGCAATGGGTCGCCATCGAAGTACGCTGCAAAATGCTGGCTCTATCCAACCCGGTGACCAGGGGGGACAGTTTATCCAGACCGATGCCGCCATCAACCCCGGCAACTCTGGGGGACCGCTGTTGAATGATGCAGGAGAACTGATTGGCATCACGACTGCGCGGTTGAGTGATGCTCAAGGCATTGGGTTTGCCGTTCCTGTCAACGAAGCTAAGCAATTTGTGCAGAACATTCTGAGAACGCCCCATACGTCAGATCAAGATAGGCCAAACCGAAATACGCCAGACCAACATGCGGCGGATCAACATGTGGACAGCCCAAATGAGACAGAGGGGGCGATCGCACAATCAAACGAACAGCCTCTAGCCAACGATTCTTCTGTGTTTGGAATTCGGGCTACGGTGGTTGAAGCTGAAGCGAGGACTGCCCAAATTTCCCCAACGATTGTTATTCTTGATGTCATTGAAGGCTCGCGTGCCAGTCGTGCTGGAATCCGAGCAGGTGATATTATTCTCTCGGTTGACGGTTCCTCCATTCCGTCATTGCCCCAACTCAGAGAACGATTGATGCCGTCTCATCGCCAACAGCCTCAGTCCATTGATATTCTTCGGAACGGTACGTCGCTAACATTGCATCTGTGATCCATCAAGTAGAGAATCACGGATTTTATCGAAATAACATATGATTCCTATCAGCAGAATGGATGAATGGTTACGGACTAGATAGGATTTGAGCCAATGCATCGCTCCTGCCGTTGTTAGAAGCGTTAAACGGCACAACACGCAACGATCCCAGTCACACTCCTTCTATTAATTAATCCTTAAAATTGTGTGGGGTGAACGTTTTGGTCAAGCGCGTCGCTTTACCATTGCTTAATGCTGATGTTCACTACTCACTCAGGACAGTTTTACGATTGAAGGAGAGTTATGGCTGATTCTTACCCTATTTGTCAGCTCGGTGATCCTGTCCTACGTCAGGTTGCACAACCAATCTACAACGTTCAAGATCGCTGGGTTCGCTCGTTGCTCAATCGCTTATTAGAAACGCTGAGACAGTCGCACGGTGTGGGAATTGCAGCCCCTCAAGTAGGTGTCTCACGTCGGTTACTTGTCGTTGCCTCTCACCCGAATCCTCGATATCCTAATGCTCCTGAAATGGAGCCAACGGCCATGATTAATCCTCACTTGATCGATCATGACGATCGACTGGTGAAGGATTGGGAAGGGTGCTTGAGTGTTCCCGGTATCCGGGCACTTGTTCCTCGATATTCTACGGTCGAAGTAGGCTATACCGATCAGGATGGCAAGTTGCAGCGACGGGAATTTGACGGTTTTGTTGCTCGCGTATTTCAGCATGAACTCGATCATCTAGAAGGTCGAGTATTTCTGGATCGGGTTGAAACAATGAAAGACGTCATCACCGATCACGAATATCTAAAGCGATATGTTTCCCTCGTTGAGCCTCCCAAAGAGCCCATTGCAGCGTAATGGCGTTTCGTTCTGAGCGCCCCTTCGTAAGCCTCGATTGTCAGCCTCGATACATTGCATGAATAATCATCAACAATCCTTGGCAAAGGGGCGTGCAGATCTTGACTGTACGCCCCTCTGTCATGGGTTCCACCATTCGTTCGACTAACCTCTGGTTCCCTTGCCCTGAATGGGAGTCTGCTTTGGAGCCTTTAGTTCCCGGATTGATTCAAGTCGTCACTAGAGCGTGTTTTAAAACAACCTTTTAAAACAGACCCTAGGACTGAAGTGCCCGAATAATCATGTAGACCGAGAGAGAGATTAAAAGCAATCGGAACATGATGCTCACTGTACGGTCAGATAGCTTGGGCAGTAGACGAGTTCCAAACTGTGCGCCAATAATGCCGCCAATGCCCAAGGCAAGACCGGGCACCCATAAAACGTTGTCGTTGCGAGTGTGTTCAAGGAGTCCTGAAGCGGCGATCGCCACAATCGCCCCCAGGCTGGTTTGCACAGCCGCCTTAATCTCTTCCCCAAGAATCAGCATTTGTAGCGGAACCATGACAACTCCGCCACCGACTCCAAATAGGCCCGACAGAAGACCTGCCATCACCCCAATTCCAGCACTGGGAAGTAGCCGTTTGATCGGAGAAGTCCAGTGGTGGGTGGGTGCTGATACATGCGATAGCGCAGATGGACGATCGCTTGCTGTGTCTACTTCTACGTTTTCAGTGGTCGCAAGTGAACGGGTGGGGCGATCGCCCTCTTCTTCGGACACCTGTTGATTTCGACGCTGAAGCTGTTTTTTGAGCCCGATGAGGTAAATCGTAATCAATAAGAGCGCGGCAAAGCCGAGAGACAGCCAGGTATCAGGCACCTTCTCGCCCAGCACCGCTCCCTGCTGGGCGGCGAAGACTCCAAATACGGCGATGCTCAAAGATGCCCGCCAGTTCAACGTCCCTGCTCTCAAGTTCCGAAGGCTGCCCGACGTGGCACTTAGAAATACCCCAATTAAGCTGGTGGCCGTAGCTTGGACGGTCGTTTGAGCCCCCGCAAAGATCAGCGCTGGAACAAGCAGCACACCGCCTCCAATTCCCAGGAGACCTGCCAACGTGCCTGTCAAAATTCCAAATAAAAAGAGTAGCCCCAACCCAATCGGAGAATCTAATAGCATGCGCCTCTATGCGTTACTCAGCAAACCTGCTGATGATACCGCAAGATAGTCGCCTATTTAGTTCTCATTAGGCAATAATGGCTGACTCTAGGGGATGTTGAATACAACTCACTGACCGATAGTCGCGGCCTGTGTTGAGGTATTTCATGAGTGCATTGTAGGTCGCTGAATCAACAAACGTGATCAACGGCTGCTCGACCATTTTGAACATGTCAAACGCCTTCTGAATCTTCTCGTCCCATGCATCGACGTGATAATCAAAATCCTTTCGATTAATGCGACCTCTACAGTTTTGACTGCCACATCGGCACTGGAAATCATAATCCATATTCAACGCGCCATAGTCATCCGTTAATTCTTCACCTTCTTGAATGTCGCGAATGGCGATTTCAAAGCCATACCCTGTGGTCAACCGATTACTATCACAACTGTGATTCAGGTACTTCTCGATATCCCAGCTAATGACGTAATGTCCCCGCTCAAAGTACGAATAGCATTTGATTAGGTCGCGATATTCTGGCTTTTTGAGCAAAGGGCTATCGGGTGGAATCTTGATATCTAGCTCATCCTGAACGTAGACGATTGTTCCTTTAGGAATATCTGCTTTTGCAAAGACTCCATACCCTTTTTCTGAGTTAACAAATCGAAGCTCGGTATCAGGATGAATCATAAGAACTGGTTGAGTAAACTGCACATATATTCTGTAGTGTGCCCCATCTGGATAGGAATGAAATCATTGAAATCCAGGATTTCTGACCTTTGAGGCTCTAGCTTCACCTAAAAGTCAGGGTTTTTACGGGGACAAGACTTGGAACGAGATTTGGGCTGCAAAAAGAATTTGACTGAAAAAAGAAATTCAAACCCTTGGAAACTTAAATCAGGAAATCGGTGATTGGGATCTCTGATCTTACACGTTGAATAAAATCATCATTTTTATCTCCATAGATGATTAACACTATTGATAAAAGGTTTTTATGGGTGTGTTTTGAATCTTGCTGAAACCCCTGCGCTCTCATTATTTCTCATCGTAGTTAGGCCAAATTTAGGCCCAAGTTTCACAAGCATAAGTTCATTCTCATTACG
Source organism: Leptolyngbyaceae cyanobacterium (assembly GCA_035285885.1). Lineage (GTDB taxonomy): Bacteria > Cyanobacteriota > Cyanobacteriia > CAKZMO01 > CAKZMO01 > JBCCWF01. Next base: position 11,088 of record JAYKJC010000271.1, read on the forward strand.
TTCGCATTAATTTATGGGCATAAATTCATCAGCTTAAATTCATCAGCGTAAATCTACGCCTTGCAACTCGATGAGTCGGCGCAGCGAGAACAGTCGGCGCAGAATCGGCGCAAGATCTGTTAACTATTGCTTGGGTATCTGTTGACTAAGATAGAGTGGCACGGTTCGTTGTTCCTGTAGCGATTTGCGATCGCGTTAAGCACACCTGTACTTAACTAACGTGCATAGTGCTTAAATTCTCAAGGCTGAAGAACGTCGGGTGGAGACTGAGTGATGATACGACTCAATCGTTGGCAGTGGATAGGATTAGCATCCCCATTGGTGCTCGTTATCGTTTCCTTGCTCGTATTTGCGGGATTGCAGATTAACGCGTGGGGCATCAACTGGATTTGGGCAGTTTTCGTTGTGCTGCTAGTGGGGTGGCGTTGGCTATTGGTGCGGTGGACCGGGTCAGCGGCGCGGGAAATTCAAGCGGCGTTATCCAGCGTCAATGACGATATCACGGCATCTCTATCAGAGTCAGCACTATCAGAGTTGGAGAACGTGCCCGCTTCTCCGCAAACGCTGCACGTTGTTGAAGGAGTTCTTCAAGAGGTTTTGAGGGACGCCAGTGCAGACCCTCCCGTATGGGAAGACTGGGGTCTGTTTTGGGAACGGTGCCGCTCCCTCGTCTCAGGGGTAGCACATGTGTATCATCCCGATGTGAAATATCCGCTGCTCAACATCTATGTGCCTCAAGCCTATGGCCTGATTCGGGGAACGGTTGACGATGTGGATCGGTGGATGCAATCGGTGTCGCCCGTGTTGAGTCAGGTGACGGTGGGGCAGGCGTATGAAGCCTATGAGGTGTATCAGAAGCTAGAACCTTCGGCTCGCAAACTTTGGAAAGTCTGGAATTGGGTTCAGTGGGTGTTGAATCCAGCGGTAGCTGTGGCGCAAACCGCCACCCGGTCATCGAGCGATCGCGCCACCCAGGAACTTCTGGTGAACCTGAATCAGATGATGCGAGCCGTCGCCCTGAAAAATCTGTGTCGGCAGGCGATCGCCCTCTACAGCGGCACCTTACCCGACAGCGCAGCCTTAGACGCATCGCTGGCAGACTCTCCCGCATTGCCCAAGGCGAGAACTCAGACCTTGCAAGACATTCTGGAAAAAGCAGAACCCACCCAGACAGTCGATCAGAAACCGCTGACGATTTTGCTGGTGGGGCGGACGGGAGCGGGCAAAAGCAGCTTGATCAATACCCTGTTTGAGTCGAAGCGGGCGGAGGTAGACGTGCTGCCCAGCACCGATCAGATGACGCGCTATCAGTGGCAGAGTCCCGCAGGCGATACGCTGACGCTGCTGGATACGCCAGGGTACGAGCAAATTGAGCGCGAGGATTTTCGGAATTTAGTTCTGGATAATGCTCGAACAGCGGATTTGGCGCTGCTGGTGACGCCCGCCCTCGATCCGGCCTTGCAGATGGATGTGGATTTTCTCAAAGAGCTGTCCGTCGAGATCGAGAACCTGCCGACCATTGGCATCGTCACTCAAGTGGATCGGCTGCGTCCGATTCGAGAATGGTCGCCGCCCTATGATTGGCAGCACGGAGAGCGTCCGAAAGAAAAATCTATTCGGGAGGCGACGAACTATCGGTCAGAGCAGATGGGTGCTTACTGCGATCGCATCTTTCCGGTGGTGACGGCTGATCCCGAGTCTGGGCGATCGCCCTGGAACCACGATGCGTTGGCGATGAATTTGGTTGAGCTGATTGATCCGGCGAAAGAGCTGAGACTGGCCCGATTTTTGCGCGATCGCCACGTCCGCGTTCACAGTGCGGCTCGCATCATCGACCGCTACACCCTGCAAATGTCAACCACGCAGGGATTGACGGCACTGCTTAAGAGTCCCATTCTCAAATTTCTCTCGACCCTCACCACAGGGTCTCCAACGCTCGCCTATCTGTTGGCTGAGCAAATTCCCATTGAGCAGTTGCCCGTCGTGATTGGTAAGCTGCAAATGGCCTATGACTTGTTTTCGCTACTGAGCCAGGATACCGACCGTCAGACATTCGACCTGCTGGCCCTCTGGCCCCTCTTGCTCGATAATCCCGCATCACCCGATAAAACCGCTTGGGCCTTTGGCCATGCACTGGTGGAATATTGGACGCGTGGATTGACCGTCAAGCAACTCAAAGCGCGATTTGATGACTATCTCGCTCAGCAGACAGTTAACAAATCCCTCACTGAGACGCGACAATAACAGACAGGATAATGACCGTAACATGCACATGCTTCTTCAGCTATAGGGAGGAGAAAGGATGCGAAATTCAGTCAAGGACTCCAGGCAATACGCACCTGCAACAGAGCGCAATAAGCATGTGATTCTGCAAGTGTTGCAGCAAGTGTTGCCAGATTCGGGCACGGTACTTGAAATTGCCAGCGGCACCGGAGAACACTCCATTTTTTTTGCGCCTCACTTAGCGCCTCGGTGCTGGATTCCGTCTGATCCGAATCCGTTGGCTCGGGCCAGTATCAACGCATGGCAACAGTGCTATCCCTGCGAGGGGCTCTGCAAGGCGATCGCCCTTGATGTATGTGAAGACTGTTGGCCAATTGAGAACGTCCGCAATCAGGAACAGTTGCTGGAACAGTTGCAAGAGATAGATCATGCCATCGACATCGATCTCGAAGAACACCCGATTCGGGCGATCGTCAATATCAACATGATTCACATTTCGCCCTGGTCAGCCTGCCGTGGCCTGATGGCAGGAGCCGGACGCATTCTGCCGCCTGAGGGCATTCTTTATCTGTATGGGCCATTCAAGGAGAATGGAGAGCACACCGCACCCAGCAATGCAGCGTTTGACGAAAGCTTGCGATCGCAAAATCCAGACTGGGGCATCCGCGACCTAGACGAGGTCATTGCCGAGGCTGAAAAGAATGCGCTCCGTCATCACGCCACCCTTCACATGCCCGCGAATAACTTATCGGTGGTGTTTCAAAAAGACTAATCATGCCCAGTAAACCCAAGATTCTCAATCCTACCGAGAGCTACACATTTGCTCGATATGCAGACCTCCCTTACGAGAGAGATGATATTTTGGCTGACCTGGGCTGTACGATTTCGTCTCAGCGGATTTCGCTGCCTCAATACACCGGGGAATTAGAGTTGCAGGACTTGGGCGATCGCCTCAACGCCGCTTTTCAATTCACAACCATCAGTAGCAAACAAGCCCGACGAGAGTTTCTCATTGCTCCGATTCTCACTTACATCTGCCAACACACTCAACAAAAAGTCAGAGTCGAATATCCCCTGTCGATTAACTCATGGTTGAAGGGCACGTTTGACTACTACTTTCAAGCCAGCAATCTGCTGATTATTGACGCCAAGCGAGAAAACCTCTACACAGGCTTTACCCAATTGGGAGCTGAACTCATCGCTCTGGATCAATGGACGGAGAGCGACACCCCTGTGCTCTATGGAAGCGTGAGCACCGGACAAATCTGGCAGTTTGGCATGTTTCAGCGAGAAACCCACCACCTGATTGAAGACCTGACCCTCTACCGGGTTCCTGAAGAACTCACCCTCCTAACACGCATCCTCATCGGCATCATCTCAGGACAGCCGACAATTTCACCTACAGGCGTTCCTCAAGCGGTGTAAAGACTAACTGACC
>JAYKJC010000272.1:0-2680 GCA_035285885.1 Leptolyngbyaceae cyanobacterium
GACCTGACCCTCTACCGGGTTCCTGAAGAACTCACCCTCCTAACACGCATCCTCATCGGCATCATCTCAGGACAGCCGACAATTTCACCTACAGGCGTTCCTCAAGCGGTGTAAAGACTAACTGACCCCACGTCAATATCACGAACCATCCCTCTAAAAGCACCTGCCCATAATCTGCCTTTGGGAGGTTACAGTTCGTTCTCAAGCCGGGTCTAATAGTGAAAGAATTTTCTTGTCAGGTAAGTTTTGGATTTAGACTTGTTGATTTGCATAGCTTGCGGAATGTGCAAAATCTAAATCTGAAGCGATGAACTGATCACGCGAGTGGGAAAAGAGAGTAAGGATCTCCACCTTTGAAAGAGACTCAAAAATGCTGATGGAATCGGAATGGAAAAGTTTGGAAACACCCCAGCAAAAAGGTTTGTAGGAACAACGCTGCTGACGTTTGTGATCATCGTCCTGATTCATACGGGGTTGCCTCTACTGTTACTCGTCTTCAATGTCCCCTCGTTTGAGGTGGGCGATCGCTGGTGGTGGCTATTGCAATGGCAAAATGATGCTGAGGGCTTTGCAATTCGGTTTAACTTAGTTCCGATTATCATAGTCGCGATCGCCTGTGGACTTCTATCGCTATTGGTTAATCGCCGCCCCTCGCCCAAGCAACAAAAAAATGAGGCCGATCGCCCTTAGTCGTTCGATAGATATCATTGCATAAGAGCTTTTCTTACCTCAGTTGGTGCGTGACATGGGCATTTCACTGTAGCTATGATTGAAAGGCTATCTGTCATTTATTAAGTTTTAACGGCCTAGCATTCTTTACAAAGGGAAAAGGATTTTGGCACACAATGCGTCCAACGTCCTCGTTCCTTCGTTGCAATGAGAGAAATTTACCAAGTCGTGTAGTTTTTTGAAGCTGGAATGTAAAGTCTTTGATCGCGATTTACGAAACTTTATCTACAGAGGTAGAATTTAATATGTCTTCCATGCAACGTTAGTTTTTAAGCTTTAAAATTTATAGCGGTGTGCAAGCTGGTTAAGCACAGGCAAGGGGCTTAAGCCCCTTGTTCACGGGTTGGTTTTGTACTTGACCCATTAGCAAACCGCCATAGTGCCGTCGGAAGATTGAGTACGCAGGTGTGTTCTTTTACTCTTCAGTTTTCTGCGTTCTAAGAACGAATATGCTCAACTCCAATATGCCGAGGGAGATGACTCCCAAGGATCTAACAACTGCCATCGTTCGAAATCCCATTATCGTTTCGCCAAACACTCCAGTAAGAGAGGCGATCGCCCGGATGAATGAAGCGCGATCGCCCGATGAGGCAGTCCCGACCGCCCAGCCCCTCTCCAATCATGGGCAGCTTGACGCTCGTGCAAGCTGTGTGGTTGTGGTAGAGTCCCAAAGCGTCATCGGCATTTTAACGGAACAGGATGTGGTGCGTTTCGTATGTGCCAGCCCACAACGGTTGGATGAGGTACCCGTACGGCAGGTGATGACTGCCCCAGTGCCAACCCTTCGGGAGTCAGCATTAACGAACCTTTTTTCTGCTATTCGTGTATTGCAACAAAATCACATTCGGCAGTTACCGATTGTCGATGAGCAGGATTGCCTGGTCGGCCTGGTGACCCATGAAACCCTCCTGCAAAAACAACTCCAGCGAGAACAGATAGTCGCTGATTTAGCGGCTCAAATTCGCTTCTCCCTAAGCCTGCAAACCATCTTAGACACTGCCGTGGTGCAGATTCATCAGGCAATGGGCTGCGATCGCGTCAATATCTGGCAACTTGAACCTGACCTTTCCACTGTCGTTGTGGCAGAATCCACCGACTCTCCCCAATCCCTGATGGGCGAGCGGGTGCGGGATGAGTGCTACCAGCAGCACATCACCCAATTCTATCGCGAGGGGCATGTGCGGGTCGTCCCAGACATCTACACCGCGAAAATGAGCGACTGCCACCGGGAGTTTTTAATTTCCCTGGGAACTCGGGCTAAGATACTGCTGCCGCTCTTTTGTGGAGAGCACTTGTGGGGCTTGCTTAATGTTTCCGAAAGCGAAATTGTACGGGACTGGCAAACGGATGAAATTGACTTCCTCCGCAAGCTGGCGACCCAGTTGACGATCGCCATCCAACAGTCTGCCACCCATGAGCAATTACAGGCTGAACTACAAGAGCGTCAGCAAACAGAAACCTGCCTCCAGATTAAGAACGATCTCCTCGCCAGAGTGGCCGCACAAGAGCCTCTTGCCGATACCCTGAATCACGCCTGCACCGCCATTGAAGAGATACTGGATGGAGCACTATGCTCTATCTTGCTGCTGGACAGCAACAACAAACTGCGGGATGGAGCCGCCCCCAGCTTGCCGAATGACTATCGCCGCCAAATCGATGGAGTTCAGGTGGGGGAAGCGGTCGGCTCCTGCGGCACCGCTGTGCATCGTCGAGAACAGGTGATTGTGGCAGATATAGCCCATGATCCCCTCTGGGAAAACTTTAAGGATCTCGCCCTGTCATTTGATTTGCGGGCGTGCTGGTCTACCCCCATTGTGGATAGCGATCAGGCGATCCTGGGAACATTTGCCCTCTACTATCGCGAGGTTCGTTCACCCCGAGCCGATGAATTGGCACTCGTCGATAGTCTGGTTCAAATCATCATGCTGGCGATTCAACGGCATCAAAACGA
>JAYKJC010000273.1:0-5787 GCA_035285885.1 Leptolyngbyaceae cyanobacterium
CACGCGCTGTGTGCCGCCTTTTGGTTTGGTTTTGGTTTCGGGGGGATACAGATGAGGATTTGGTATAACTGACAAATTTGTGCAGTGTGTTCTATTTAATCCGTACCCCTCTCAATCTGTTTCCCTCCTTAAGGTTGACACGGCTCATCAGAAATTTGCTCACACAGCAACAGAAGATACGGATCATCCGCAGGGGGTTCACTGTAGAACTCACTACGAGGGGTTGTGCTAATCGAAACAAATCGAGAGGCCAGAGGGCCAGCAGGGGCATACTGTAACCCCACATCGTATCCCCAGCGACGATTCGGTGGGCTATAGTACTTAATCTGTTCGCCGCCAGTGGGGGGTGAACCCGATTCCCAAGAGTTTTGGCTAAACGGAGCCGTCGCGTAACGGCTAAACTGAAGCTGCAACAACGACCCTGAGATATACAGGGTGTTCCAGTTCTCAATGAATCGGGGGAAGTTGTGCAGGCCACCATAGGCTTGACCTGCCCGAGACGGCGTCAACCCGCTAATGACGATGGCATTGACCCGATTCGTCTGAGTGCTGATGAGCGGTTTACCGTCTCTAAATTCGTAGTAGCGGCGTGAGTATTCAGCAGATGGACCGTCAAGCGTAATGGGATTTCCATTCCGGGACCAGAGAACTGGCGTAATCGGAGTGTTAAACCGCAGACGGTCTTTCCAATCCGTGCCATAGAAAAGAGAGTCATAGGGGTTTGCGTGTAGCCAATACTCTCGTTCCCCAGACAGCATTGTTACCCGTGCAGGCCGATCTTCAATGCGGCCTAAGTTGAGGAACGATGTCCGGTTGCCGCTATCTTGACACCCATAGAGATTGGTAACGAATGAACCATTCAACTGAGCATTGTTGCTTTCAGTCACGGTTCTGGGGATGTCTTCTGCACTGCCGTCACAGAATCGTTCGGAAATCACGGTTATCGCGTCTGACAAGATCTCAGAGGGTCGCCACTGATCGGTTGCAGGTCTCGCAAATCGAGGATCAAGCGTATCCCGGCTGTAGAAGTTGTTGAAGTTGTCGTTGAGCTTTTGAGTAAACTCTTCTAACCGACAGTTTTCCTGTCCGTTACACGTCAGGGTTTGATGGAGATTAAAGTCGCCCATGATGTAGACCGGGTTGTCAGTAATAAATGACAATCCTCGTCCATCAGTATCGGTAGCCCGCCAAACTTTTTGACCATTGCGAAGACGGAATCCATAGGGACGCCTCTCGGGGTCAGGATAGTAATCAACGGGTTTCGGACTGACCCGATTCTGATCGTTTAACGGTGGATCAGAGGAATCAAAGGCGTTGACATCCCCTGCATCCATATAGCAGTCGGGCTGAGCCGACGGATCAGAGAAGACCTCGTCTCGTCCGCACGTATTCCACGCTGATGATGCATTTCCGCCAATGTTGGTTGGACGGGTGATTTCATCTTCTCGGACGGCATCTTCACGGAACGCATAGATGATGCCAGTATTCGGTAACCAGCTATCCCCAGTCAGGCTGCTGGTCGATTGACGAATCAGGTCGATGTTAACGTCCATGCTCCGAGCGGGTAAATATTCTCGCCCATTGAAAATAACCGCATCTTTAAAGCCCACTTCCAGGCGGTTAAAGACGCTAGCTCCAGGAGAACCACCACAGGAGTTATCCATGCAGCCAATCATCACGCCATTGGGCTCATTCGAGAGAACGGTGTTTCCTGGGCCACGGTTTGTCCACGGCAAATTCCACTCTCCGATGGGTCTCGGGAGAACGACCAACTGATTAAGCGTGGTGTTGTCGAGTAAATCAAAGGGTTGATATTCAACTTGATTTCCATTGATCGTATTGAATCGGTCTTCAATCACGCGATCGCGCACTTCATTTCGATACACGGAGTTGTTCAGACGTTTTTCTTCAACAATGTCATACTGGTCAATGACTCCATCGGGGTCTCCACCTGCTGAATCAGTAATATCTCCTGGGAACAAGTAGTGCAAAGACGGAAACTTCAGCCAATCTGTTGTGAGCTTTGTTAAGTTTCCAGAGCCAACATTCGGCAAATTAAATGTGGCGGCTCCAATTCCTTCTGCATTTGCACTGTAGCCAATATCAAAGCCATATCGGCGATCGCGACTCACCTGTTCTTTGAGCACAATCATTTCAGCTAGCGAAACCATTGATTGAGGAACATCTCCCGGTGCCCGCTGATTCCACTGTTTGAGACTTGCAATAAAGGCTTCGGGCGTATTTTGTTCAGTGCCTCCAATTTCTCTGACGCCAGTCGGAGGACGAGTTCCTCCCTGAAGGAGCGTTGTAATGCGATTTTCCAACGCTGTCAGCGCAGCCGAATCTCGATTGTAATCAATTGCCTCCAGGAAACCGATATTGTAAGCGAGCATCCCGATGGTGCAAGACGCCGCGTGTAGGGTCGCTTTGTCCGCAGGGCTTAAGTCCGCATAGCTCACAGAGGTTCCGTCAAAGGGATTCCCCTGATCAGCAGATAACCCATCGAGTTGAGCCAAGACACGCCGCAGCAGCGAAAAATCACCCCACATGGATAGCCAAGGATACGGATGAACCACGCTATCGTTCGTGTTGTCAACGGGTGTAAACGATGGCGCGCCTCCCTCAGGGTCACCAGCAAAATACGCTAAGTGTCTCAAGGCAATGCCTAAGGGTCTTAATGGGTCAATCGCCTGGGCATACCCCGTCTCATCATTCACGCTGGGTGGCACCGGGTCATATTCCCATCCGTTTGTGCCGATTCCCATGAAGAAGTTACTCATCACAGGATTATCAATATAAAGCGTTGAGGATGGAGGAATAAACGCCGCAACGTCGGTACTCCAATCTTTAAACGCAGAACTTAGAATCAACGACTCTGAGGAACCGGGGTGAACCGTAGAAGCCATACAAGCTGTCGGAAAGTCGCGAGACGAGTCATCATTGGTGACGGTATCGGCGCTAGCGTGATAGAACACCGCCGACTGAACCGCCGCCAGGTTATCGTGCAGGGCTCGTCGCTGACGGGCTTCGTTGCATCGGTTGTTATTATTCGCCTTACATTCATCCCAGGGCAACAAAGGTTCATCGTCCGCAGCTTTACGATATTGGCCTGTCTCGCCGTTAATGCCGCCACCCCAACCGTAGGCGTTCCCCAACTCCAGACGCTCACCCACTAAGATACGCAAACCGTGATCACGGGCTCGTCGATCCCAATAGCCATCTAGCCCCAACTCAACGCCCTCGTCATCTCCTTCAGGGGGAACGGTGCGAATCAGTTCGATATCCTTAATCGGACGAGTACCATTGTCCAGTTGATCATTAACGATAGGTTCTCCGATGAATCCCGGAATGCTGCGTCCGCTGACTCGTGGTCCCGGTCCATATCGATTATCGGCACGAAATGAGTCATCAACGTAGGGCGTATCTTCAGACTGATTATAAAGACGCCCATCTTTTACAAGCTGGCGATCGGCCCAGGCATTCTCACGAAAATCTTCAGGCGTATCGTCACCATCGATTCCCCGTGCCTTCGAAACGTTTTGAGTTGTAAGAATAACAGGATCCAGCGTGTAGTCAATCGGTTTCGGAGTGTTGTTTGGAACGGAATCATTCCCCTGAGTGAACTTTGTTTCGTTTCCGTCGGTAATCGTGTACTGGTTGCCGCCATAAGCTGCCGACTCAGTAATCGCTTTGTCTCCATGAATATGGAAATAGTTGGTATGTCCAAAGCTATTTGAGCCAGTCAATGCGCTCATAAACTGTCCCTGAAACGCAGGAACATTTTCCTCCGGGTCAGCCTGAACGTCAGCAATGGTGACTTCCGACGAAGCACGATTATATAGGCAAGACGCTGGAGAACTGAGCAAAAAGCCACGAAAACTGCTGTTCCCGACAATCAGATTTCCTTCCGTGTGCATCGCACCGTTCCAGTTAAAGCGAGGCCCAGGGAAAATTTCGAGGTCATTGCGGAACCAGGCTCCCCACTTGTTACCTCGATCCATCTGCCGATCTTGGTGGAACTCTAGTGTCGATACAGTGCCGTTGGCATCATCAGGCAACACATACACATCAACCTGGAAATTCTTGCGAAGAATAGACGACACTGCCGGATCTTCAAACCAACCTTGCTCGGGGCCATCTCCCTGTCCCTCTTCACCAAATGCACAGGCGGGATTGTCGGAATTATTCAAACTGAGAGGTCCGTGGCGCACTTGCAACAGCGCTGCCCGTGCTGCCATTGCATCATCAGAGACGGACTCTAGAGGATCGGGATCGTCTGGGTCCACAATTAGAGGACGCATCAGAATGATGGAGTAGGCAACGGTTGCATCCTCGTCGCCATCTCCATCCGTATCGGCTCGAAAGGCCCAAGCATTGTCAGCGAACCCATCTTCATTAAGGTCTAATCGATCCGCCTGACCGTTGCCATCAACATCAATGGCGTTTGCAAGTCCTGAAGCAGTTACTTGCTCATCCGGGAACGTATATGGGTCAACAAGGCTGCCTGTATCGTTTTCGATTAAAAACGGACTGATGAGCACCCCATCCCGCTCTTCACCATCGTTGATTAACATCCCATTTAGCGCTGCCTGACTTGGGATGCCACTGGGGAAACGAGGATCACGCTCTCGATTGAACAAAAATTCTAATTTTGCTTTGGCTCGGTCAATGGCAGGTGTTGCCGCATTGTAAATCACACGCTGCTGCCGTTCGCCAACCGCCTGATTGGTTCGATCATAGGTTCGCAGAGTAATTGCTCCAACGGTCAGAGTAACGAGCAACAACAGCAGCACTGTCGTTGGCAACACAAACCCTCGTATCGATTTCGGTTGGCGATTTACAAGTAGAAGACCCCTGAATAACCAGAGCACAAATCTCCGGGTCAGGTTTTGAGCAAAACGTTGAATGCCAGAGAGCAGCCTCCGCAGTGCAGTAACGATTTTTTGATTAGACATCATTCATTCCCTTAACGAAAATAAGTGCTTAGGATTCAAGTTTTTATTGAAATGAACAAAGAGCAGACGGTGAAAGGTCAAAACATTGAATCGATCCCTCAAAACTAATTGTCAAGATGATCGTTTTACAGAGGACAGCAATGAATTTAACGATGATACTTTTTTGTTTTCATGAATTAATCTGTAGGATCAACGAATTGCAAACCTCCATCATCAAAGGCTTGTATTCTTAAGGAGAACAGTTGCTAAATTTCACGGTTTTCACTTGAATGGAAAATTTGCTAGGTACGTTGATTCACCTAGCCTCGATTAACAAAAACATGGATTTATCTCGCCTGCAAGTGGCTGCCGAGTCGGTATTCGACAGCCTAGGCTGCGTTTTACTAGACGATATAACCTTTGGCTAAATTGCCTTCGAAGGAGACTTGACAAAAGGCCATTTATCTAAACGTCACTTCTTAAGTTTGGTGAGCTAATTACTAGTTCTCGTTTAATTCAAGAGTACCCAGACATTCTATAAATCGCTAAAACTAATAAAACTTTTAAACTCAAAAATCGATAGGAGTTCCGTTGTTTTTCATTCTTAATTTAATATTGAGGAAACTACTTATTGATTCGGTTTTTTTGAGAGTTTTGTAGGCTCTATTCAGAAGAAATACGGAGTCAACTCTTAAAATTCGTTTCCCTGAAACTTCCTCCTCGCTTATTCGACTCAGGAAATTTGATGAGTCAAGAGTCGGAACACATTGAGGAAGCCATGGGTTCATCTGGGTAACCGTCCCCTGATTCGGAGTCGTTGACGTTAGCCTCTCCATCGGAGTTAGGGGATTTT
>JAYKJC010000274.1:0-3057 GCA_035285885.1 Leptolyngbyaceae cyanobacterium
AGACACCGCCGACTCCGATGGTTCTGCCTCCGGTGACTCCTCTGATTCCGATGACACCTCCCGCGAGCACTTCCCTACCGATGATGCTCCAGAAAGTATTGACGCCATGTCCTTGAAGGCGATCGCCTTAGACGATCAGCTCTCGGTGAAGTTGCTTGCAGACGGGTCTCCTAGCCTTAAACTCGGGCAAATTAGTCCCACTCAAAAGAGTCGCCTGCAAAACCGCATGAATCATCACTCGACTAGCCAGAACCGAATTAGCAGCTTCTCGCACCAGAATCAGCGTGGACTAGAGCAAAACGGTGCGGATCACGTATCTTAGGCAATCAGTAAGAACATAAGGCGATGTCTAGCAAAGAAAATGCCTGCATTCCCGAGTTCTCTCCATTTGGGAGAAAGCCCAAATCAACGGGTAAATTCATTCCTAGAAAACTCCAGAGAGAGGGTCGGCACGCGCCCCTCTCTCTGTAGTTTTTGGGATTTTAGGTTCCCGACGATCCCAAACTTGACACGACTTGATTAACTTCAATGAAGCTCGACAAAATCAAATATAGTTCATGTATACTAATTTTGAATTACATCTGACAGGGATGTAGTTCAAGACTTGTTTTATTCTTCTTGGTTTTACGACTCTTACTCTCACTATTCATTAGCCCCTAGAGGTACTAACCATGGCCGAATTTAATGAATATCTGCCGGGAACGTTTTGCTGGGTTGATTTAGCAACCACGGATGCGGAAGCCGCCAAAGGATTCTACACTGCGCTGTTTGGATGGAGTGCAACCGATGTCCCCGCTGGTGATGCAGGCATCTACACCATGTTGCAGAAAAACGGTAAGGATGTCTGCGCTCTCTATCAAATGAATCCTGAATTTCAGCCGCCCGGAACACCACCCCATTGGCTGAGCTACGTGTCTGTTTCCAATATTGATGACAGTACAGCAAAAGCTGAAGTCTTGGGAGGAAAGGTGTTGCAATCTCCCTGTGATGTGATGGAATCAGGACGCATGAGTCTGATTCAAGACCCTACCGGAGCCCCCGTTGCCCTTTGGCAACCCAAGCAGCACATTGGAGCCCGCCTCGCTAACGAACCCTCAACCTTCTGTTGGAATGAACTGCACACCACAGATGTGTCTGAGGCGACAGCCTTTTACAACGGGTTATTTGGGTGGACCACTGATAAAAGCACCAATGCAGTCGGCGGTGATTACTTCACCTTCCATGCAGGCGATCGCGAGATGGGTGGGATGATGGAAATCCAACCGGACTGGGGAGAAGTGCCGCCCAACTGGGTCGTCTATTTCTCTGTAGAGAACTGTGACGCTACCGTTGAACAGGCCAAAACCCTCGGCGGAACCTTAGAAATGGCTCCGATGGATATTCCAGATGTAGGCCGCTTTGCGATTCTCCAAGATCCTCAAGGAGCCTACTTCACGATCATTCAGATGGTTGCTTTCAACGCTTAGACGAATCTAAGAGAAGATGTTAGGAGGAAGTGTAGGGCGATCAGGTAAAGATGTGGGCATATTTCCCTCACGCATGTAATACTGTCGCAGTTCCTCAGATTCTTTAAGAACGAGTTGATACTCCGCTTTAATCTCCGTACGATAGTGAGGTTAGCGGCGTGCAAAAGCGCTATGAGCCCAAAAAATTGAGGGCGATCGCCAACACATCCACTGCGGTGAGGAGTTAGTACGATCGCCCTCAATATTGGTAGCAACGTGGATGTTGGGTTTCCTTTTGTCAACCCACTCTACACGGGCGATCGCTCTGCATTCTTTACGCCACAAAAGTTTGAGGCTCTGATATCGATTCAAAGGTGCGAACCGATTTTGGGCGAATATAGATCACCTTTTGTGGCTGTAGTTGAAAATCACGAAGCTGCTCATGGTTGATGTGGGCCGTAAGAGATTGTCCTCCCTTCAGAATTAACTCTAGACGAATCGTCCATCCCAGGTGAATAAGACGTTGCACCCTGGCTTCTAAACTCCAAGGGATATTTGTCGAGAAAATTTCAATATCGTGGGGCCGTAAGAAGACCTCGCCGTTACTGGGAAACGCATGGTGCAACGACTGCCAGGTCGCATCGGGGGACAGCACGTTAACAGCCCCGATAAAGCTCATCACAAAGGGAGTGGCCGGGTTCTCGTAAACCTCTGCGGGTGACCCAATTTGCTCCACACTGCCGTGATTCATCACTACAATTTCATCGGCAATTTCCATGGCTTCCTCCTGGTCGTGGGTGACAAATACCGTGGTGACATGCACTTCATCGTGGAGTCGCCGCAACCAGTCCCGCAGGTCTTTACGAACTTTGGCATCTAGAGCGCCAAAGGGTTCATCTAAGAGCAAAACCTGGGGCTCAATGGCTAAGGCACGGGCTAAAGCGACCCGTTGGCGCTGACCACCGGATAGCTGGGCTGGATAGCGATCGCCCAACCCTTCTAACTGCACCAGATCCAGCAACTGCTCTACCCGGTGCTGAATGCGAGCCTGGGGCCAACCTTGAATTTCCATGGCAAAAGCCACATTTTTGCGCACGGTCATGTGCTTGAACAGCGCGTAGTGCTGAAAGACAAAACCAACGTTGCGCTCCTGCACTCTGCGATAGGTGGCGTCCTGAGCCGACAGGTAAATGTTGCCCGTATCGGGGGTTTCCAGTCCCGCGATGATTCGCAGCAGGGTTGATTTCCCTGATCCGGATGGCCCCAGCAGAGCCACCAGCGACCCGGTCTTCACCTCCAGGGAAACTGGCTCAAGAGCCTGAAAAGACCCAAACCGCTTTGCCACATTTTCAATTTTGATACCCATAGTGACTCCTAAAGTCTAAGTGTTTCAAGGATTTGCTGATATTTCATGCGTTAAGACCAGACCCGATTTAGTCGCTCTGGCTTATTCTAATTAAGCACAATTCATTTCCATGTCAAGTCAAAATAGATCTAAGATGAATTTCAAAACATTTGTGATTCATTTTTGATTTTTCCGTGTTATAGTCTTCTCCAAGAACGAAGCGCTTCGATCCTGAGTTCTATTTCTGGAGGTTTTTCATGGCATTAC
>JAYKJC010000275.1:0-3470 GCA_035285885.1 Leptolyngbyaceae cyanobacterium
CTGGTGGGGAGAAGCGGCTGCTAGGGGTAGTTGTCCTGCGACGGCGGGTGGTGGGCACTGGCTGCTGCTTGCGGTCTCAGCTCTTGCCAGTAGCAGCAATGGACGACAGGAAAGACCATGCAGGATCAGCAAGGTTTCGGTCAGGGCATCAGGGCAAGTAGGCCGCTCAGACCGCGAAGCCTGGGTTCTAAGCGGGTCCGCAGCAGAACCAGGCGTGAATCTGCCCGAGGCTGACTGGCACGCGGCGGGTTTAGGCTTCGACTGGTAATGAGCTCTGGTTCTTATACGGACCACGAAGACCCGGGCCATCACTTAGCGAGGGTCTTCCCATATAGCGTGGCTCCATAGTCAATAATGGGCTTAATCTGGTAAATTGCATCAAATGAGCGCCTCTTATCCAACAAAAGTATTGCTGGCCTATCGAAGTGGCGATCGATGCGCGCTTCCAGATTGTGGGCGCGAGCTTTCGCCTGAAAGCGAAGGTGGCGAACCGATAAACGTCGGCGAAGCTGCCCATATCGCCGGCGAACATGATGGCAAGGGAAAGGCAAAGAAATCAGCTCGATACGATCCGAGCATGACGGATGATGAGCGTAATCACTACAATAACCTTATCTATCTCTGTGGAACCTGCCACACAAAGATCGACTCTATCCCTCAAGGCGAGAAGGCATATCCAGTAGATAGGCTACAAAAGCTGAAGAAGGAACACGAGCGGAAAGTCCGAGATGCCGTCACTGAGGCATTTTTCGGGATTGGATTTCCAGAGCTCGAAGAAGCCACGCAGTGGATCATGCAAATCACTCCACAGCCAGCGTCGGGCGGATTTTCCCTCATCCCACCCGATGACAAGCTTAAGAAGAACGAATTGGGAAATGGCTCTAGGACAATCGTCACGATGGGGCTAAGCGTTTCTCGCGAAGTCCGTGCATTTGTGGAAAGTGTTGCCCAGTCCGACGAGAACTTTCCAGAGAGGTTAAAGGCAGGATTCCTAGAGGAATACTACCGTCTTAAACGCGAGGGACATAACGGCGACGATCTTTTTGATTTGATGTGCCGGCTCGCACAGCGCGGATTTAGAGAACAAGCAAAGCGATCTGCCGGGCTAGCCGTACTTGTTTATTTGTTTGAGGCCTGCGAGGTGTTTGAGAAATGATTCTTCCCTCAAAGCACATTTCGCAGGATCAAGCACTGATTGGAGTAGGTGCCATGCTGTTGAGGCATATCGGCATGCCGCAGACCGTGACCAGTCTGTGGGAGTCAGTTTGCGAGCACCCGTCTATCGGAAACTTTGAAAGATTTGTTTTAGCGCTTGACATGCTTCACATTACTGGGATCATTGTGATCGAGAATGGACTGATTGCTAGGGTGAAACCGTGATTCACAGCGTCACAGCCAATCGCAGCTCATTCCACCCTGTTCAGTTTGAACCGGGGTTGAATGTGATCTTGGCAGAGCGCACTGATACCTCTACGCAAAAGGACACCCGAAACGGGCTCGGCAAATCAACACTCATCGACATCATCGACTTTTGCCTCGGCTCCCGCGCGACCAAGGGGAAAGGGTTGATTATTGAGCCCTTGGCAGGCTGGGAATTTACGGTTGAGATCACCCTTGCTGCCAATCGCGTGAAAGTGACACGCGCTATCGACGCACCCAACCGTTTCGTTATCAACGGCGATACCTCCGGATGGATTGAACAGCCTGACACAGATAACACCACGAGAGAGCGGGTGTTCAGCCTAGAGCGCTGGAAGACGCTCCTTGGCTGGTCCTTATTCGGCGTGCAGCGCACACACGATGCACTCAAATACAAGCCCACCTACCGAAGCCTGATTTCATATTTTATTCGACGAGGCGTTGATGCGTACACAGAACCATTTCGGCACGCTCGTCAACAGCAACCGTGGGACGTGCAACTCCACACGGCATATCTTCTTGGTCTCAACTGGGAGAATGCCTCCAAATGGCAAGAGCTAAAAGATCTGGGAAAATGCATCAAAGCAATCGAGGAGGCCATCAAGACCGGGGCCATGCAGGGAGCCTGGGGCACGGTTGGCGAGCTGGAAGCCGAACGAGTTCAGCTCGAATCCCTAGTGAATACGGAAGCGGATGCCCTCAAAGACTTCAAGGTTCATCCGCAGTATGAAGCAGTACAGGAGGAGGCTAACAGCGCGACCATAGAAATACACAGGCTTACCAATGAGAATGTATCAGACAGATGGCGCTTGGCGCGCTACAAAGAGTCGGTAGCAGCCGAGAAACCACCGTCGTATGCAGCGATAGAAAAGCTGTACGAAGAGGCCGGTGTTGTGTTCCCGCACTCAGTGAGCCGAACGCTTGAAGAAGCCAAGTTGTTTCACGCAAAGATTGTGGAGAACCGTCGTGGCTTCCTTGAAACCGAAATTGAACGAATAATTAGGCGTATTGCTAGACGAAATGACGAAATCAACAGGCTGGTGGACTCTCGCGCTAGTTCGCTTGAAATTCTGAATACACATGGGGCACTCCAGGAGATGACGACACTTCAGGAACGTCTCGTAGAAACGCAAGGAAAGTTGGATAGGGTTCGCACCCGGATCTCTGAGATCAAAGATCTGACCGCTCGCAAACGCGACATCAAAGTCAATAAAGCAGAGCTGGCGAAGGTCGCGGAACAGGACCACGAACAACGTCGAGACGTATGGACCGTGCCAGTGCGCCTCTTCAGCGAAAACTCACAGGCTCTTTACAAAACACCGGGCCATCTTGCTATTGACATCACAGAGTCTGGTTTCAAGTACGACGTCGAGATTAGTCGAAGCGGCAGTGAGGGTGTTGGCAAGATGAAGGTCTTCTGCTTTGACCTCATGCTGCTTCAGCTCATGACACAGACAGCTGGTCGGATTGATTTCCTTGTGCACGATAGCGGGCTTTACGATGGCGTCGATGAACGACAGCGTGCACTCGCATTAGAACGGGCAAGCAAGATCACCAAACAAACTGGGGCACAATACATCTGTGCATTGAACTCGGACATGGTTCCGCGCGCTGAATTCAGCGATGGCTTTGAATTCGGCAAGTACGTGCGTCTGACGCTAACGGACACAAACCCCTCAGACAGCCTGCTTGGCTTCCACTTTGAGAGGCCCAAAAAGTGAAAGCATTAAGCAATGCAAACATGGCTAGCAACAGCATCCATAAGGCGGCACTTTGCGCCGCTGCCGATGCTGAGCGTTACTCAATAGGAAAAGCAACCACCCGTACTGAGCTGGCGTCAGCTATCTGAATCCACTGCTCGCGGCTGATCCCTATTCGCTCCAGCATTTCGCCCACGCCAACTCCTGAGGTTAGCAAGCGCTGCCCGCGCGTATGGATCTCCCGCCACGTCGGCGGCACCTTCAGCAGGAACCCGTTGTCTCGCAGGAAGTGCGTGATCTCTCCGTTGGCGTAGGTGCGCCCATAGGGCCGGAATGGTCCCCGTGAGGGGT
>JAYKJC010000276.1:0-4183 GCA_035285885.1 Leptolyngbyaceae cyanobacterium
CGGCGAAAAAACCCACGAGCACTGCACCCCAGAGACCAGCGGCAGCACCCGCTCCGGAGGCAACACCAAAGGCAAGCGCCATTGGTAAGGCAATAATCGCTGCAGTGAGCCCTCCAAAAAGATCTCCTTGCAGATTCCTAAAATGAATTTGATTGGTCAGTTGCATAGGTCGCTGTTAAATCCAATAAATAGAGTTAAATCTATGTTCCAAGAAATGTTATAGATTTATGTTTATGAACTGACAATATCATTGCTATTCCCCCAATGGCTAGACCTAGGGCGTGTTTTAAAACTAGCTGAAAAAGTTGTTTTTTCGTGCGCTTTGCGCACGAAAAAACAACTTTTAAAACAGATCCTAGGGTTTTAGCATTTTTCATCCATCCATATCATATAGCGGTTTGCAGCCGCGTTAAGCACAAAACCAGTTGTGTGGGGCGCGCGTGCTTGTTTAGCGTACTCCTTGTTCCCAGCGTCTCGCTGGGAATGCCCGCTAGAGCCTCTGGCTCCTATTCAAATTGGAGCCGGAGGCTCCCGCAGCGCTTCCCTGCCAGAGGCAGGAAAGCAGAATTAGAGAACGCTAAACACATACGGGTGCAGCGCGTCCCACACAACTGTATTTAATCAACGCGCATAGCGCTATAAACTCTACATCATAAGTCTCATCTTCTTTTCTCGATAGTCTGTCGTTGTGGGGCAATGAATGCCTTTTCGCATCGCAGGGGCTCTATCCACCCGTCTGAGTCCGTCAGGCTATCGTGCTAAAAGGGGTCTTACCCCGTCGCAGCTCTTTTTTTTTTCCGATACTGTCTAATGACGATAGTAGACTCACACCCGTGAGTTTACCGTCGTTCCTGAGGATCGGCCTTCGGACGCTCCCTAAATCAAAGGTGATAAGTTCGATAGTGGTTTGCAGCTGCGTTAAGCACAGAAACAGTTGCGTGGGGCGCTTTGCACCCTACGCAACCGTACTTAACCAAGGCGTATAGCGCTATATGTTTTGAGTTGAATTGTCTATCCAACTTCTAAAACTGGGACCTTAGAGCTTATCTACCCGTCGGCTCGATGATCTGTTGTTTGCTTATGTTGAATGTTACTTATGAATCACGAACGTCCTTCTCTTTTTAATGCGGTTCGCCAGTCTTCACTTAAAAGGCTTGCTTCACCCCCCACTCAACATCCGCCTTCGCCACAGCCCCATCCTCATTCTCACCAAAAACGAGGTCGTCCCTCGACTGGGAAACGATCGAATCCCGATTGGGTTGGGCGAACTTTTTATATTCAGCGAAAGACTGACTTAAGTATTGAAGAAGCGCTTTTGCAGCTTAAGTGCCAGGGAGTGCAACTGGATAAGTCTGAACTTGTCAATTTGTTGCTCTCTAAGTGGAGCGATTACCAGAAATCGGGTTCTGACTCGGCGCTGCTCCGCGATCTGTTTTCACTTCCGGATACTCCCTAACGCCATTGCCTCAAAGTCTGGGCATCTTTCACAGGGACCAAAAGGATGAAGGGCACATCGGAGAAAGGGCGATCGCGCATTGTATCGACAATCTGTATGTCCAATGGCATCAAGATCGGGTGGCCCGATCACGCCATCAATTTTGGCATTGCCAAAGCTACAGGTTCGGTGCGATCGCACCCTAAAGTCAGCTTCCGTTAAGCACGCTCCACTAAAGTTGCAGGTGACCAGCACCGCATTAAAAAACTGGCTCGATACAGGTGGGCACCCCAAAAATCACAGCAAAATAGAATTGCGTGGCTAAAGTCAGCGCAGACCAACTCGCCATAACTCAAGTTGTGCAGAATCAACTGCTGGTTACGATAGTCTTTGCGTGTCATCTTTAGGATGATGTGAGTACCACGACTTTTTTTTAGGGCGATATTTTAGGGCGATCGCCATGCATTCCAGTGCTAGGGAAGAAAAAGAGATGACTACCTTTGTTGCCATTGATTTTGAAACAGCGAATCATTATCGGGACAGTGCTTGTGCTGTTGGACTTGTCAAAGTCGAGAATCATCAAATTGTTGACAAGAAACATCTGCTGATCCGCCCTCCCAGTTCATATTTTCGGTTTACTGACATTCACGGCATTACCTGGCATGACGTTGTCCATGAACCCGATTTTTATGGACATTGGCCTCAAATTCATGACTTCATTCATGGAGCAGATTTCCTTGCAGCTCATAATGCGTCCTTTGATCGGTCGGTGCTTTATGCCTGCTGTGATGCCAGGCAAATTCAACGTCCCACCCACGGGTTTGAATGTACGGTCAAGCTGGCGCGAAAATCATGGGTTCTCCCCAATGCAAAGCTGCCAACCGTCTGCAAATACCTAAACATTCCTCTCAATCATCATGAAGCACTCTCGGATGCGGAAGCCTGTGCTCGAATTGTCATTGCTGCCATGCAGCCTCAGAACAGACATTGAAAGTCAACCGCAACAACTTCCGTCTGTGATATGCAGCAGTTCTCATTATGGAAGTTCAGGGGACAAACAGTCGCTTGCGGCGACCCTTTTAGCCCCTGAACCTATACAAGCGAGCGCTGAAAGGGCGCGAAGTCTTTCAAAATGAGAATTGCTGGGTGATATGGGACTTACCCATTGTTGTGTGTTTTTGCGCTTAACGCGCTTGCAAGCCACTATATGTAATAGAAAAGATATAGCGGAGTTGCGTAAGTTCTATGATGATGACTGGGAGCTGTTTGACCAGCCATACCCTTCTTCGTAGGTTTGTGCAGATAGGACAGTGGCTAACAGCATTTGGGGTGCAAAAACGCAATCCATCTTTAGAGAGATTGGCGAGATTGAATTCTAGAATAGGCTATAGGGGTGCTCAATATCCTCACGATACTCCACATATATAATGAGTGGTTTCTATGAACGCCCGTTAGGCTTCCATAAAGAAGGTTCAAGATGAGCTTATTCAGGGCAGCCACGAGTAACCGGGCTCAGTTATTACCGCGCTATGGTGTTGCGATCGCATCAGTTGTGATCGCTCTTTTGCTGATGCTGGCTCTCGACCCAATCCTGGGGTTACAGCAGGCCTCGTTCCTATTTTTTTACGGGGCCGTAACTGTTAGCGCTTGGTATGGAGGCCGAAATCCCGGAATCGTTACGACTCTGCTCTCCACGATTTTCGTTGAATATTTTTATCTGGAGCCTCTGCAAAGTTTCTACCTGAGCCTGGTGAATGGTAGTAAGCTGCTCATATTTACTCTGGAGGGAGTGTTGGTCAGCATCTTGATCGGGTCACTCCGGGCGGCTCAAAACCAGGCGCGGGTGAGTCTGAGTCAGCTCGAAGGATCTGAAGCAGAGATCAAAACCTTAAATCAAACGCTGCAACGACGGGTGGATGAGCTTCAAACCCTGTTTAATGTTCTCCCGATTAATATTGCGATCGCCGATGATCCAGAATGCCGGGTGATTAAAATCAACCCGGCCTTTGCTTCTCTCCTACAGATTGCGCCCGATGCGAACGCATCCGTTACGCCACCTCCTGAAGAACCCCCACCCGCCTATGAGTTTTATCGCAATGGAGAGCGCGTGGCAGGAGAGGATCTCCCCCAACAGTACGCCGCTAAACATGGAGTCGAACTCACCGATGTAGAAATCGATCTGGTGCGTCCTGATAACGCCGTATTTAATTTGTATGGCCACGCGGTTCCCTTATTTGATGAACTGGGGTATCCCCGTGGGAGCGTTGCGGTTTATCTGGACATGACTGAGCGCAAGCGTGCTGAGAAGGCGTTGCGGGAAAAAGAGCAGCAGCTCCAGCAGCTCAGCGATTCTATGCCGCAGTTCGTTTGGATGAGCGATGCCCAGGGCAAGCTGGAATACGTCAATCAACAATGGATTAATTATTCTGGGCTGACCTTACAGCAAAGTCAGGATAATCAGCAGATTGCTGAAGTATTTCATCCTGATGACCGACAGATGGCCCTTGAGCAGTGGGCGATCGCCCAGGAAACTAAACAACCCTACGAGTTTGAAATCCGCCTGCTGAAAGCTTCTGAGCAGACCTATCGCTGGTTTCTCAGTCGCTGTGTCCCCGTCCTCAATGCTCAGGGAGAAGTACTGCGCTGGTATGGCACTTCGACAGACATTCAGGAAAGTAAACTCGCCCAACTGAACGAAACCTTCTTGAAAGACCTCGACCAAAAACTGCGACAGCTCTCCGATGCAGA
>JAYKJC010000277.1:0-13150 GCA_035285885.1 Leptolyngbyaceae cyanobacterium
GCTGATGGAAGAGCACATTACAACGATGGCGGGTGCAACGGGCGGAACCTGTATGACCACAGATGAGCTAAAATCTGCGATTCATTCCATTGGGCGATCGCCCCGGCAAAGAGACACGCTCTACCAATCCATCGATACCGTTAAGACGGACTAAGCGTTCACAGGGGTGGGCGAAGAGTTGTTTGATGTTGCGGATGCCTTTCCTTCTTCTCAATATAGCGATGTGCATTCGCATTAAGCACAAACGTGCTTAACCTCAGCGCACAGCGCTGTAAGAGAGTTGAACATCGAGAACTGCGCGAGGTGCTGTAACATCAGCCGCTTTGAGGCGATCCTTGCTGCATATTGGCCTGAGCCGATTTCTTCTGCTGGGTAACAGCTTGTCGTGCTTGCCGTTTTTGAAGAAACATCCGCTCAACGGCCAACGCCGTAACCCCTGCGGTCACGATCAAGATGCCGAGAATTTGAATGGGTGCAAGCTGAGTTTGTTCTTCGCGGATGATAATGAACGCGAGAAGCGCGGTAAGCACCGGACCACTTGACGCAATAATAGACGCGCGTGCTGCGCCCATCAGTCGGACGCCAAAATTGTTGAATAGATATCCCAACAGGGTTAAAAAGCCCAGTACCAAACCCCCCAAAATGAGACCCACCGGGCTAGAGAGCTCAACATCAGCAGGACGGGCTAACAAAATAATGCTGGTCAACGAAAAAATGGTGAAGAACTGAATAACGCTGACAGGAACAGGGTGTAGCTTCTTAAAGCTCAACTGCATTGAAATGAGGTAGCACGCAAAGGCCAGCCCAGAGAAAACCGCAATCCCAACACCAGCAACAGATACTTGATTGGTTTGAACAAGCTTAGGCAAAAAGGTGCAGACCACCCCTCCAAAAATTGCAATCATCACCAACACCCGTAACGATGTGGGGCGATCGCCAAACAACCACCACGCTAAAGGAACAGTAAAAATCGGATACATAAACAGAATGGTGACTGCTACCCCTGGCCCAACTTCACCAATGGCAATGTAGATACAAACTTGCGATAAGAACAAGAAGAACCCACTGCTAATCACATTTCTCAGTTGCGTGCGATCGCGCGACATCGCAAACTTCTTAATATCTGACCAGGTTGCTGGATGCAGAAACGTAGCAATGAAGGCCATCAGTGGCATGACAACAATCATTCTGAGCCAAAGGATCATTAATGAGCTGTCGAGACTCAGCGGCACATATCCTCCAACGCGCCAAATATTAAAAATACTGCTTTCATTGCCAATCACCTGAACCACTACGTTGTGAAGGGACAATGCTACGGTTGACAAGAGGATCAGCACCAGCCCCCTTTGAAAGGATGGAATAGAAGAGAAACGACGTTTTAGAGACTCTCCTCGAGAAGGCGACTGAACATGCTGCTGTTGCCCTAAATGAGATGAAGAAGCATAAGCGGCCCCTTGGTGCGGTGTGTTCGAAGAAGCCATTCGTGTAGAAGAATGGATATCTTCCGATGAAAAGACAGGCGCAGCCTGCGAAGCAAGGCCATGATTCGAGGCAGCACTCCCATTCGAAATCACACGACCGTTCATCAAAGAGCTAACACCCTGCCCTGAACCTGATTCATACGTTGCATGTCCTGCTCGACCAAGCTGCATTTGCCGAGATGTTTCGTCAACAAATGAGTCATTCGACCCAGGATGTAAGGCTGAAGTATCTTGAAGCCGTTGATTCAATCGGCTGACCAGAGTTTCTAAAATTGCTTCACCTTGACGTTGCAGATTTTCCATCCGACCTAACTGTTGATTCAGCGAGCTTTGATAGCTATCCAAATCCTGGGTCAGAGATGAAAGAGACTGTTCAACAACGGTATGAAGGGATGTCAAGGATTGCTCAGTACTACGATTCGCCAATGGGTAATAGTTCGCCGTAGCCGCTGTATGAATAGGCTGAGGTCGATAGTCCTGAGATGGAGCTGAGTCCTGGATTTTTTCTGACAACAACAGATACAAACGAGTTGCCAATGCTTGAGCCAACTGCTTAGCCCAAATTTGCTGTTGAGCCACTTGGTGCTGAGAGAGGGTGTTGTGAGTCTCTGATTCGAGCGTTTGTTTTTGATCTCGAAGTTGAGCAATGTCACTCAGTAACTTTACCTTCTCAGCCTGAAGTTGCCCAATATCCTGGGTCAATTGCGACACTAAATCATTCTGAAATGCTTTTAAATCCTCCCGGATTGTTCCCAGCACATCCTCTCTTGATAAAGCGTTCCCCGATTCAAAATGATTGGATAGTTCCTCGTGCAGCCCCATTTTAAGCAAATCCTATTGAGACAAAGTTGCTGTCTGATATACGCAATTCTCGAAAACCAAATTAATAGGTTTTAGCGTACTTCATCATATTGTTGATTGATCTGTAACGTCTCGTTTTTTGTATGCTAGTGAACAATTTTTCAAAGAAGATGTAATACTCGCATGTCAACTTGGAGTATTTGTTCCCTAAATCAATACTTTGGGAAAATACTCAATCCAACATAACCTCTTAAATCGAAATAGTCTTTCGCATTTACGCAATTACATGATTAGAGTGTACCCAGTTTTCTCAGAGTTGCATCGACACGCAATGTATGCCCCGGCAAAGTTTACGCAGTAAAGAGGGGTTTGGACGTGCAGCACGTCCAGACCCCTCTTTACTGCATCTCGAATTTACCCCGCTATGCGTGCTTGTTAAGTATGCTTGTGGGGGCGCGCCGAGCCCCACACAACTGCTTTTGTGCTTAACGAGGTTGCAAGCCGCTGTAAGAATTTTGCTGAGCCGGAGAGCTTCAACTTTGGAATTGAAACTCTTTAACAAAAAAAAAGACCCTACAGGCTTACAAGAAACCTGCAGAGTTACTTCAATAGAATTTTGTCATGGTAGAGAATTATTTCGGGTGTTGGCGGGCACCCGCCAACACCCATATAAATGAATGAACCTTGCTTAGTACAGTCTATCGTCTGGGCAAAAAGGCAACTGGATTGACAACACCTCGTTCAGAATGGTGGATTTCAAAATGAACATGAGGCCCAGTACTATAGCCAGTGCTACCCATCTCAGCAATTTGATGCCCTTGAGCAACACGTTGTCCAACACGCACTAAATTACGACTGTTGTGAGCATAACGAGTTTTACTCCCGTCTGGGTGACGAATGTCAACCATATTGCCATACCCACCAGAATTCCATCCAGAAAACTCCACAACGCCAGGAGCTGCTGCATAGATGGGTGTTCCAACTGGAGCTGCAATGTCGATGCCCTGGTGCATTCTACCCCAACGCCAGCCATAGCCTGATGTCAATACTCCCCTCGCTGGCCATAAGTATCCATTAAATGTGGCTTCGCTAGACGGAATATAGTTTTCTGCTCCAGGTAATGGAGGCAAATCAGGAGAAACAATGCGCCCAGTTGCAGGTTGTGCAATTGGGGAATAGTTCTGAGCACCTAAAGGTGCAACGGCAACCAATGATTCTTCAGAGCGAGTTCGCGTTGATGGGTCGTCAACCAACTCGATTGGATCTACAGAATCTTCTTGGGTGGCTTCAGCAATAAATTCAGGGTTAACTGCATTTCGCTCTTCAATGTAAGCTATATCGGGACGATACGATGAAGACCCTACACCACGTTGAGAAAGTTGATCCAGTTCGTCCAGCAAGGAGCGACGTGCAACGGACTGTTCAGTTCTGGATATTTCCTCGAAATCTTGTATGAGCTCTTCAACATAGGTCTCGGACACAGTTTCAGACGCCGATTGAGCCGTAGCCTCTTCAGTCCGATCACCCCCTAAAGCCGCAACATCAACTGTTTCGACGGAAGGCTCATTTACATTCTCTGAAACAGAGTTGTGAGGCTCAATCTCTACTTCTTCCTCGCTATCATCCAACGATGAAACCGGAAGTGGAACAACGGGAGCGGACCGGAACGTCGGCAAACTTGATGTCGTTCCAAATTGAATCGAAGGCAAGGCGCTTACCAAAACTTCGTTGGTTGAGCCTGTGGAGCCAGAGAGGCCAACAGGGGCACCTGCCTTAACTGCAACATCACCCGGTAGACTCTGACTCTCAACCTGAGCAGGGATACGTATCGATTGACCAACAAATATGCGATTTGGGTTTGATATGGGATTTGCCTGGAGAACAGCGCTCAATGAAACGCCGTGATCGCGAGCAACGGCAGCCAACGTATCCCCACGCTGAATTTCGTATGTAATGTATGAAGAAGTGGCATTCGAAGGCGATACAGACTCGCGAACTGCCTGCAAATCTCCAGTTCGATGAGAGCTTGAGGACAATCCTCTAACAATTTCCGCAGATGACCTTGATGACTCGGTCTCATCCGCAGAGGGTGGAGAAATTAATGCTTCTGAACGAACACCAGAAAGGCTGGCGCGCAACTCCTCACGCCGAAGTCTCAACCTCGCGACGGCCTCTTCTCTGATGGAAGCAGCATCAGTCGAAGTACCGGAACCAATGGGCGATCGCAACGTCGAAGATGACAGTGCCTCATCGCTGCTAACCTTTAAAGCGTTCAAAGAAATGTCTCGAACCTGAAGCTGAGCAAGATTTCGACTCGCCGGATCTGAACCAGTGTCTATCACTTCAGGATGGCTTTGAGCAATTTGAGATGCTGAATTTTGCCTCGACTCAGGAACGTTCAAAATCTGACCAATCTGAAGAACGTGACCTGTGGGCAAATCGTTGAGCTGTGCGAGAGCTACATCACTCAAACCATATAGCTGAGCAATACTCCAAAGAGTCTCACCCTCACGCACAACATGACTCGCAGAACTATCTACGGAGGGACTCGGCGCACCTGTTGCATCGGAAGCTCTAGCAACCGTAACAGGGCGATAAATAGTCAACGAATCAGCCGAAGCCTGAAAAGAGGGTGAAGTTCCCAAAGACGCCTGAGCGTCAAACAGTTTGTTTCGAATGCCTTGGGACTCCGCTGCTGCCACTTGACTCGATCCTTGGTGAAGCAGCAAACCCGTTGCTGCAACCGAAATAGCTAAGCTCACAGCAGCCATCGGCTTAATAGAACCATCGTGCAAGTCGCCCGATGCTATACGCTCACCGAAACCAGTCATACCCTTTGCAGGTGGTTGACACAGCTTTAGGCTCACTTTCCGCTGAAATATACGCTTCAAGGACGACCTCCTAAATGATCCAGCGCTAACCATGTACTCAAGAGCTAACGATGAGTTTAATTGAGTAACTCAAATCACGTCAGCAAGCTATCGAGATCACAAGTTATCTCACGTCG
This sequence comes from Leptolyngbyaceae cyanobacterium, assembly GCA_035285885.1. Taxonomy (GTDB): domain Bacteria; phylum Cyanobacteriota; class Cyanobacteriia; order CAKZMO01; family CAKZMO01; genus JBCCWF01. The sequence goes on from JAYKJC010000277.1 coordinate 5,290, forward strand.
TAGGTAAGATTACCCTGCTTTCATAATTTACACAAGATCCCATTTCGTTGAATAAAACTCAATATTTAGATTGCTCAGAAAAACTAATATTCGAGTTTTGATACGTAGGACACTGTATTGACACTCTTCCTAGACGATCGAAGCTTTTTCCGATCCCCGAGTCGCACGTGCTTTTGTGCTGATGAGTAAGTTTAATCTAATCCTTAAAGTACCCTGATACCGAATCTACTAGCTCATAGTAATCGACAAAACCTAGCTAGTTGCAACTCCCAAAATCAGAGAGATGAGGACAAGCAACAGACAAGCAAGATTTGAAAGCATTCGATGAAAGCCTCTTATAGAAAAGGCTTGAGCGTATGAGCTCAATTTAAATGAAATGAGAATCCAGCAGTGGCGATCGCAACTTGCACCATACAGAATTTCAAATCGCTATTGAGAAATCTACAGGGGAAACTGTGGATCATACGGATGACATTCAGTCATAATTCGATCAATTCAACCCATTTCAAAGCATTGATAGAGATATTGGAGAGAATTCGCTGCAAGCGCTCTTTTATTGATGGGCATCATATAGATATTTCTTATAAGAAATTTTTCTTTTTTGTGACTCAACTAACAGACTCTGATACCTTCCTGGCAGACGTAAGAGGATAACTGAATCATGTAATGCTCTCAGCAGCTTTAGATCAGATGTTGAGCATCTAGTAGAAATTGACTCAGAGTAATGTATCAGATCCATAGGAAAGCCTTTTCATAACTAATTGGCACCTTAAAAAAACTAATCATTTAGCCGTATATCGCTATTTCAACAGAAATGGGAGAGGTGGGGCAACCTGAGCCCCACCTCTCCCATTTCTGTTGGCAGATCAGTTAGGAAAGCTACAGCCCTGATTCATGCCAGATAACCGAGTTGTCTTCGGGCTTCAAACAACCCGATAGCGGCACTTACAGATAAATTGAGGCTACGAACATTCGATTGTGACATGGGGATATAAGCTATTTTTTCACATATATATAGAACAGATTCTGGCAACCCTTGAGTTTCGCAACCGAACAAGAGCCAATCATTTTCTTGATAGTCAATGTGCGTATAGTTCACGTTGCCCCGCGTACTGAAACCGATCCAACGCCCGCCTCTTTGTTGGTGAACCTGTTTGAAGTCAGTGATTGAGTCATGAATATGCAAATTTACGTAGGGCCAATAATCAAGTCCTGCTCGCTTTAAGTAGCGATCGCTCACTTCAAACCCTAATGGGCCTACGAGATGCAGCTCAGTTTGTGTCGCTGCACAGGTTCGTGCAATATTCCCTGTGTTGGGTGGAATTTGGGGTTCAACAAGAACAACCTGAGGCATCGTCAATTTGTAATGGTGATGAACGTTCAAAAAGACAGGAGATTATGCAACCAGCGATTGCGACTGACATAGCTCATCTTCTAACGCAATCTCAGTGTCTAACGTGCGTTGAATTGCTTGGCGAAGAATCGCTTGGCTACTCATGCCTTGACTGTGGAGCGAAAGCCAGCGCTGAGCTTCATTTCCTTCTCGAAGAATTTTTTTAACAGGAGAGAGAAAGCAGCCAAATCCTTTTGCTTTGGCGATCGCCCACACATCAGCATAAATCTCTTCGATCCATTTTCTCGCTAAGATCGGACGCCCATCCACCCAATGACGCAACTCCGCGTCTAAACTCTGGCATGCGGCAGCATCTTCATTTTGATCGGTCAGATTGAGCAAATCATCCATTCGTGTGGAAGATGGGAACTCACTTTGAGTCAACGGGTCAATGGACGGAGTCGAAAGAACCTGCATCAAACGAGCTTCGAGTAAAGCGGTGATGGCCAGAAGAGCGATGGGATCGGTGACTAAATCACAAATTCGCAGTTCAAGGCGATTTAAGCAATAGGGACGGCGATCGCCGTTGGGTCGCACCGAAGACCACAGGTGACGCACGCTTTGCATAGTGCCAAGCACCAGTTGTTCTTCTGTCCATCTGACGAAATGAGCGTGACTCTCAAAAAGAGGCACATGGGAAGGTGTTTTTGGAAAGACTTTCCAGCGTGTGGAATGATTGCCCGTGACGTCACCGTTGAAAAAGGGCGACGATGCGCTCAGTGCAAGATAGAGAGGAGCCTCGACGCGAATGACTCGACAGGCTCGCATCAGATCTTCTAAATCTTGAATGCCAACATTAATGTGGATACTGGCCGTGACTACCTTGGTGCCATACGTCTGCTCAATATAGTCATGATAGGGATTGCTCGGGTCAGACCGGACGAAGCGATCGCCCCCTCCCAATGCAAGGGTACTGCCAGGAATAATCGTGTAGTCACCAATTTGCTTCAAATATGCACGCAGTCGTTGTCGTGGGCGCACCAACTCGCACAACAACCGCTCGTACTGAAAGAAGGGAGGGGTAGTGTACTCGACATTGCGACTATCCGGTTCTCGTACAAACCCATCTAAATCCGCCACAATGCGATCCGATAAGCCGACAATGTCACCGTCCGATGTTCCGGTATACATTTCGACTTCAAACCCTTTGGTTAGCAACACGGCATTACCCCATTATGTTGAACATACGTTGACTCGATAGTTCCTAAGATTCAAGAGCGGTTGGGCGTGCGGACTGCGCCTGCGCACCTAAGTATCTTTACTGTCTTATCACTACCCGTTTCTCAATCAAAACGTATTGAGTCAGAAACAACATCACTCTTGAATATCCTTGATAATTTATCGTTATCTATCTTTCGTGATGATCATGAGCCGTACCTGACAATCCCGAGTGACACAATTCAGTCCAATTAATTCAAGCTTGGAGAACAACCCACCCTGCCTTAGCCGTGTAGGTGACTAGCCCAACTTGATGAGCTAATTTGACTATTCCAACTTGACTATTTCAATTTGACTAAGTCAACTTGAACTTAAGAATGCCAGTCCCCACAATTGTCACACTTGATCCTAACAAGGTTCTTTATATTTCTTGATGGAAGGTTCCTGACGGCAGAGGGAGATTCGCATTTTTAGGACACTTCTCAATCACAGTGGTGGTCGCTTTGAAGATGTAAGAATTCCCTCAGAACCAGCACCACCAGGCGATTTGATGGGCCTGACCCTGTTGCAACTTGGGAGCTGTGTGTTCCTTCCAGAGAAATCACATCAAATCTCTATCGGGCAAACGATCGCACTCCACTTGGGTTCGGGTTAGAAGAGATTCAGGTCGGTGACTGCGCCCAGGCTGCTGGACGAAACCAGTTTGGCGAACTTCGCAAGCACACCTTTCTGGTATCGAGGAGTAGGAGGCGTCCATTTTGCTCGACGCTCATTTAGTTCTTCATCCGAAATATTGACCTGGAGAAGACGGGCATCGGCATCAATCGTAATGAGGTCTCCTTCTTTGACCAAACCAATCGTTCCACCAACGGCAGCTTCAGGGGCCACGTGGCCAACGACCATTCCATAGGTTCCGCCAGAAAATCGGCCATCGGTAATTAATCCAACGGTATCGCCTAACCCCGCACCAATGATGGCCGATGTGGGTGCCAACATCTCGCGCATTCCCGGTCCGCCTTTAGGCCCTTCATAGCGAACAATGACCACATCTCCTGATTGAATTTTTCCGTCCAGAATGGCGGCTAGACAATCTTCTTCAGATTCGAACACCCGTGCTGGGCCAGTGATTTTGCGGTTTTTGACGCCCGTTAATTTAGCAACGGCCCCTTCGGTCGCCAAGTTGCCTTTGAGAATCCCCAGGTGTCCACTGGAGTACATGGGGTTCTCCCAGGGACGAATGACATCTTGATCAGGAGAAGGCGTCGCTGGAACGTCTGCTAATATCTCTGCGATGGTTTGTCCGGTAATGGTCAAACAGTCGCCATGAAGCAGCCCATGTTCTAACAGCATCTTCATCACTTGAGGAATGCCACCCGCCTTGTGGAGATCCGTGGCGACGTAGCGTCCCGAAGGTTTCAAATCGCAGAGGACAGGAACCCGGGCGCGAATGGTTTCAAAATCATCCAGCGTCCACTCTACTCCAGCCGCGTGGGCGATCGCCAAAAAGTGCAACACAGCATTCGTCGAACCCCCAACGGCCATAATCACCGACACGGCGTTCTCAATGGATTGACGGGTGATGATGTCGCGCGGCAATCGTTGCGTTTTGATGGCATCGACCAGAGCATAGGCAGATTTCTCAGTGCTGTCTGCTTTTTCTTCATCTTCTGCCGCCATCGTAGACGAATAGGGCAAGCTCATTCCCATGGCCTCAAACGCAGAGGACATGGTGTTAGCCGTAAACATGCCCCCACAGGAACCTGCGCCCGGACAGGCCCGACGCTCGACTTCCACGAGTTCTGTATCATCAATTTTTCCGGCGCTGTACTGTCCAACGGCTTCAAACGCGCTGACGACGGTCAAATCTTTTCCGTCGTAGTGTCCAGGTTTAATGGTGCCGCCATAGACGAAGATCGCAGGAATGTTCATGCGGGCGATCGCAATCATGGCACCAGGCATATTTTTGTCGCAGCCACCAATCGCCAAGACGCCATCCATGCTTTGAGCATTGCACGCTGTTTCAATCGAATCAGCAATGACTTCGCGGGAGACGAGGGAATACTTCATTCCTTCCGTACCCATCGAAATGCCGTCACTCACCGTGATTGTTCCAAACATCTGAGGCATCGCACCCGCAGACTTCAGCCCCGCTTCTCCACGCAGGGCGAGTGTATTAATCCCCATGTTGCACGGGGTAATGGTGCTATACCCATTGGCAAGACCCACAATGGGTTTCGTAAAATCATCGTCGCCAAATCCAACGGCACGCAGCATCGCGCGATTGGGAGTACGTTGAACGCCTTGAGTGATGGCCTGACTTCTCAGATTTTCCGGCATGGAGCGATTCCTTTTTGATATGGGATGAGGTTGATGCACAAAGAACCAGGTCAGTATAGGTGAAGGTTCTTGCCACATCTTCATTGTTTAGAAATGAAGTACGAGTCATGTGACGAAGTGTATTTCATTTCTATGTACTTCACTTATATATGGTGATGGCTGGTGTTGGTCGATAATGTTAAGAGGCTTAAGATTGTTGCAACATCGCCTTCTGATAGCGCTATGCGCGTTGGTTCAGGACGAGAACGTGGGGCGCATAGCGCCCCACGTTCTCGTTTGTGTACATATAGCGGTTGCACATCGCTATATGTAACCCCTTACCCTGTCAGAATATCAAGCACCAAGACTCCGCCGAAAGGCTCGACTGTGGTGATAGGGTTGCTTCGATTCACCCTGTTGGGATTAAGGGGTGAGGCTCAGTTCCGTAATGAGGAAGGTGCGGATGTAGTTACCCGTAATTCTTTGCGATCGCCAGTTGCGCGCTGTCTAATGACACCTACAGAAACGATTATTGCGACCACCTTTGCCGAGATTCCGCTCACCGCAGCGATTTTGGGCGATCGCGTCATTCTCTACACCAACTGTCAATCCGATGTCGATCACATCGTTGAGAATTGCGACGCCTTGTTGCCGCCTCTAGAACTCACCCGTGCGCCCAAAACAGTCTATCTTCATTGCGAAGAGACACACACGTACTTAGAGATTGACTCCCTCTGGATGCGGATTATTGCATCCATCCATGACGTTTAATTGATGCCTAATCGACGCATCGGCAGCATGAAACCCAGCCATTAAGAGCCATCTTGATTCAAGCCAATGCTGCTTCAGGATGATGTCAGTGGACTTATGGGCTCAATCGATGAATTGATCCACCCATGCATTAGCAGCTATGCTGCGTACTTTTGGAAGGCCAAGGTGACGTTATGGCCACCAAATCCAAACGAATTGGACAGTGCAACATTGACGGTGAGGTTGCGGCTTTGATTCGGGATGTAGTCTAAATCGCAGGCCGGATCAGGATTTTCTAAGTTGATCGTGGGAGGAACTTTATCGTTGGCGATCGCCATCACGGTTGCAACCGCTTCGATGCCGCCAGAACCACCCAGCAAGTGCCCCGTCATCGACTTCGTTGAGCTTACCGCCAAAGAGTATGCGTGATCCCCTAATGCTGTTTTAATGGCAGCCGTTTCAGTCGAATCATTTGCAGGTGTACTCGTGCCATGGGCATTGATGTAGCTCACCTGCTCGGCAACAAGACCCCCATCTTTCAACGCGAGTTGAATCGCGCGGGCAGCTCCAGACCCACCAGGGACGGGAGAGGTCATGTGATACGCATCGCAGGTTGTGCCATAGCCGACAATTTCTGCATAAATCTTGGCACCCCGGCTGAGGGCGTGCTCCAGTTCTTCTAGAATCAGAATCCCAACTCCTTCGCCCATGACAAACCCATCACGAGTTTGGTCAAAGGGTCGAGATGCATGATCTGGATCATCATTGCGCAAAGACATGGCCTTAGCTGCGGCAAATCCAGCCATCGAGAGTGGCGTAATGGCGGCTTCTGTCCCGCCACAAATCATAGCCTGCGCGTAGCCTCCCTGGACAATGCGAAACGCATCCCCAATGGCATTTGACCCTGCGGCGCAGGCCGTCACCGTGCAAGAATTTGGCCCCTTAGCCCCAGTGTGAATTGCCGTCAGTCCCGCAGCCATGTTCGCAATCATCGTCGGCACAGTGAAAGGACTGCATCGGCTAGGCCCTTTCGTGTGCAGTACATGAGCCTGATCTTCCATAACTTGAAGACCGCCTACCCCAGTTCCGATCAGAACGCCAATTTGTTCAGCATTCAGATCGGTAATATCGAGGCTGGCATCAGTTAATGCCTGCTTGCTTGCAGCAATGGCAAACTGAGCGAATCGATCCATCCGCTTTGCATCTTTTCGATCCATAAAGTCAAGGGGATCAAAGCCCTTCACTTCTCCCGCGATGCGACAGGCATGTTGAGATGCATCAAAAAGTGTAATTTGGCCGATACCACTACGTCCCTGGAGGAGCCCATCCCAATAGTCAGTGAGAGTATTTCCCAAAGGCGTAATTGCACCGAGCCCGGTGACAACAACTCGCTTGTTGGCGGTATCTGAATGTGTCATGGTTTAAGACCCGAAGACTGCTGTGTGAAATAGAAAGCGCATTTCAGTAACCATGTTCGTTCATGATCATTACCGGGACACGCAAGGCTACGATAACTGACGAAATGTGATGAAGAGCCGAACGTCTCTTCAAACTGCTACAAACCCATTGGCTTAAGCAGCAGCCTTGTCTGCGATGTAATCGACTGCCGATTGAACAGTTGCAATTTCTTCTGCAGCTTCGTCAGGGATTTCAATGTCAAACTCTTCTTCAAGAGCCATCACTAACTCAACCGTATCAAGAGAGTCGGCACCCAAGTCATTCGCAAAGCTTGCCTCAGGCTTGACTTCTCCTTCATCAACACCCAACTGCTCACAGACAATTTTTTGAACTTTCTGGAAAATTTCTTCTTGGCTCATTACCATCCCTTCCAACGATTACATAGATATGACAGCATCGCGATCGCCCTCTTCTGATTTGCCTGAGATCATACGTTTGATTCATTCAGTGCTTAACCTTCTGAGAGCAGCGAACTAGTCTAAAACGGCATGCCATTCTAACACTAGTTTAGAGTTAGCCAGATAAGCCTATCTCAGTGCTACAGGCGATTCTTTGTCAAAGTACGCCAACACCATCTAGGCAAACGGACATTTCTACATAGTATCTGAAAGCGGTACTTGGTTTTAAGCTTTCCCGACTAAGTTGTTCGTTGCAAACATTTCTTTAGTTGATGTAACTTCACGACTTGGTAACCTTTACGAAGCAAAGAGGGTTTTGGGGGCGCCCATGCCGCCCCAAAACCCCAATAGATCGGGGGAAAATGAGAAGGGTGTGCAATAGCCTAAA
>JAYKJC010000278.1:0-3439 GCA_035285885.1 Leptolyngbyaceae cyanobacterium
GCCCAGGAGTAGAGGATGGAATAGGCTGGGACGATGGCCCATTTGAGCGATGGACAGAATCAACAGACGACTTTGATGAAGGGGCGATCGCAGATGACAATTCAGTTCCTTTCATATCGTCCTGAGAAGAAGACGATTGTTTCAAGTCCGTGAGCTGAAGAACGTAGCGTTTGGCTTCAGCCAGGTCAGCCAGGATTTCCTTCTTAGAAGTTTGAATGACTTCTACATCCAACCGCAACTTCTCTACGGTCTGCGTCTGCTGCGAAAGCTGCGCTTCAATCTCTTGAATGCGGGTACTCAGTTTCGCTTCTCGCTGCTTGCTGGCATCAAGCTGGGCGATCGCCTCTTCAAGCTGCTCCGACATGTCAGGTGTTGCACTGAGCGCATTTGCAGAAGGTGCAGCTTCATCTAAGCCATCATCATCACTATCAGCAACGTCACTGGAGGTCACAACGTGGGCATCAAGCACTGAAAAAATGGGTTCTTCCTCTCGCGAACTCTTCATATTCACGTCGGAGAGATAGGACTCAGACTCAACGACTTCGACATTCACTGTTCGTGCTTCTTCCAATTGCGCCTCTTCTAGTTGCGCTTCCTCTAAGGGATACTGTTCTACGGAGATTGTTGACTCCGTTACTTGTGACTCCGTTACTTGTGACTCCGCTACTTGCGACTCCGTTACTTGGATCGGATTGTCATCGCTGCCAGGGGGAACATTCTCTAGCCCATCATCCGGCGCACTCTCATCCTGAATACTTTCCTTCTGAACACTTTCATCCTGAACGCTATTCTCTTGCTCATGAGGGGATGATTGAGCAGACTGAACACTCTCATTCGTGTCAGACATTATTGACTCTTCGACAGAAGATGGTTGTGTAGCGTCCTCTTGAGGGGAGTTGGATGAAGCAGATGTAGCGAATTCTTCCGTCATTTGAGACTCAGTCCTTTGGGATGAAGAGACAGGATCGGGAAGATTGGCCTCTTGAGTGTCCTGAGGTTCTGCAACAGCGTCTGTCTCATCCCTCGGGACATCAGTTTTGTCAGTGGCGGAATGTTCTAATCGCCTAACTTCAGATAAAAAGCCCTGACTCATCACGTTCCCTCCTTCACCTCAAAAATGTTGCTCAGTGGCTTGGGCGAACAGTCGCAGGTGAATAATTTACTATCTTGACTATAGCCTTCTGGTTTTGTTTTTTGGAACCAATGGGTGTTTATTAAAGATGTGTTAAGTCAGGATTTGTTTTGAATGTCATCACAATATCCAATTCACCTTGGATATTCATGTCTCAGCGCTTAACGTGTCTTAGGGCGATCGCTCAACTATTCAGAACATTCTGGGTAGATTAGGTAATGCAGCAGTCAACGACTTGATGCTCCCAGAACTTCGAATGACCGTTAAAGTAGATAAATAAGGAATTAGCTCAAAATTCAATGGACAACGAACGCATCATATTGCTATCCAAGCGAGAAATTGACAAAATGCGTCAGGCTGGAAAGCTCGCAGCACGGTTACTGGCACACCTGGAACCCCTCGTGAAGCCTGGAGTGACGACCCTAGAACTGAATGACGAAGCTGAGCGTTGGACACAGGCTCATGGGGCAACGAGTGCACCATTGGGCTATCACGGGTTTCCCAAGTCGATTTGTACCAGCGTCAATGATGTTGTTTGTCATGGGATTCCAAACGACAAGGAAGTTCTGAAAGAGGGTGACATCATTAACATTGATGTCACTCCTATTTTAGATGGCTATCATGGCGACACCTCAAAGACATTTTTTGTTGGCGAACCGTCTCCTGTTGCTAAACGTCTCGTAGAAGTGACAGAAGAGAGCATGATGCGGGGGATTGCCGAGGTCAAGCCTGGGGCACGCATTGGAGATATCGGTGCGGCGATCCAGGCGTATGCTGAATCCTTTGGGTTTTCAGTCGTGCGTGATTTTGTCGGACATGGGGTCGGGCGAATTTTCCATACGGCTCCCCAGATTCCCCATTATGGAACGAGGGGCAAGGGCAAAAAGCTGCGTCCAGGAATGGTGTTTACCATCGAACCCATGATCAACGAGGGCACATGGGAAGTGGAAGTGATGGATGATGGGTGGACGGCACTGACCAAAGATCGGAAACTGTCGGCTCAGTTTGAACATACCCTGGCTGTAACTCCTGAGGGTGTGGAAATTTTGACCCTTCATCCGGAATTAGTTCCTGCTTAATGATTTCCTGATTAACTAGCTCCTGCTGAATTAGTCCCTGTTTGATATGCTCGTACCCCAACCGCAGTCCTATCGTTTCGATCACGATGATGCCTCGACAGCTTCTCCAGATGCTGTTTCTTTAGATGCTGCGTTGTGTCGGGCACTCTCTGGGGAAGACATGTCAGCAGAAGAGGGGCTTTTGCTCTTAAGGCAACGTGACTCTGGGGCGATCGCCGCCATTCGTCAAGCCGCCGATGAGTTACGCCAGCAGTTGGTCGGAGATACAGTGACGTACGTCATCAATCGAAACATCAACTTCACCAATATCTGCGAACAACACTGTAGTTTTTGTGCCTTTCGCAGAGATGCAGGTCAAGAGGGCGCATACTGGCTCGATGAGGCAAGCATCATCTCCAAAACTCAGGACGCCCTCCAACAAGGTGCAACGGAAATCTGCATGCAGGGCGGATTAAATCCGAAGGCAAAGCGAAATGGGCGATCGCTCGATTATTACGTTCATCTCGTTCAAGTGATCAAGGCTCAATCAGAAACGCTACACCTCCACGCATTTTCTCCCCAAGAAATCGCCTTCATTGCTCGCGAAGATGCCTTGACCTACGCGGAGGTCATTGAAGCGCTTCAGCAAGCAGGAGTGGGGTCTATGCCAGGAACTGCGGCGGAGGTGCTAGATGACACTGTTCGGCACGTCTTATGTCCTGAAAAGATTCGTACGGCTGAGTGGTTGACCATTGTTGGAACTGCCCATCAGTTGGGCATGCCGACGACTAGCACCCTGCTGTCAGGCCATATTGAAACCTCTGAACAACAAATTGTCCACCTTATGCATTTGCGATCGCTCCAACAGCGGGCAAAGCATCGCGGATATCAAGGCATCACCGAATTCATCATTCTCCCCTTTGTGGGTCAAGAAGCTCCGAAGCCGCTCCGCAAACGTGTCGGTCGCGATCAACCTGTGCGTTCAGATGCTCTTCATCTCACGGCTGTCGCCAGACTCTTTTTAGGACGTTGGATTGTTAACCATCAGCCCAGTTGGGTCAAGCTGGGGCTCGACGGAGCCACCGAAGCCCTCCAATGGGGGTGCAATGACATCGGGGGCACGCTGATGGAAGAGCACATTACAACGATGGCGGGTGCAACGGGCGGAACCTGTATGACCACAGATGAGCTAAAATCTGCGATTCATTCCATTGGGCGATCGCCCCGGCAAAGAGACACGCTCTACCAA
>JAYKJC010000279.1:0-3706 GCA_035285885.1 Leptolyngbyaceae cyanobacterium
AGCGCTGCCGTGCAAAATGCGCCCGACATCGGTAATCTCCAAGTTCGAGGGGAGGTTCAGTTTTCGACAGGCTCCGCACAACTGACGCCAAACAGCGAACAAACCCTCAACCAGCTCGCCCAAGAAATTGCTGAATTTAACGAACAAACCGTGGCGGTACGCGTCATTGGCCACACGTCTCAAACGGGGAGTGCTGACATTAACCAGGTGCTTAGCCAAGAACGGGCGCAGGTGGTCGTCAACTACTTGAGACAGCAAGGACTCCAGCACAACATCGTGGCAGAAGGAAAAGGCTTTAGTCAGACCCTACCTGGTGTTAACCCCGCCGACTCCAGCAATCAGCGAACTGAAATTCGTCTCGTCCGAGTGAACTGAAGTTCCTCCCTCTATTTTGGGAACGATAGGTTTACTCCAATATCTATAGCGCAGGTGGCGGGTAGACGTTGAGCTGAATCAATGATTGACGGTACGTAGCTCCAATGAAATATACCCTGTCGGGTGCTGTTAGGCGTGGCCGTAACGCACTACTCCACAAGGCTTTGATGCCTTGTGCTCGTGCTCGTGCATCCTACCAGGCACCAGTCTTCCCGGTTCGCTCATTGAGGTCTTGCTGTCACCCTACGCCGTAGGGCAGTGTTTGTCTTCCGAAAGACTCTTTTCTCAAATTCTTGCCTCAAATTCTTGCTTCAAATTCTTGCCTCAAACTCTTGGTTCAAAAAATTTAGGGTGTACCGACTCATGAAAGCCTGATTCCAGCACAGCGTCATGAAGATAGATGTAGACAACCGACGTGATTGTCAGCGCTCCACCTGGCCTGAGTCTCAATTATGCGTAACGCTATATTTCTCTACTGCACTATTTCTCTACTGATTGCTCATCGACGTACTGCAAACATTGCGTTTAATTTCGTTGCTATCATCTGACTCTTTCTCATGAAAACAATTCTTGTTATTGACGATGAGCAGGCTGCTCGCCAAGCCATCAAAAATGCCTTAGAACCCAAAGGGTTCCAAGTCATCGATGCTACAAATGAGCCAGCAGGAATTGAAATGGTGACAACCTACCATCCGGACTTAGTCGTGTGTGACGTTGTAATGGCTGAAGGGGATGGATACTCAGTTCTAGATGCGTTGCGACAGGATCAGTCAACCACAGCGATTCCGTTCATTTTTTTGAGTGCAAAGGCTGACAAAGCTGATATTCGTCAGGGCATGAACTTGGGAGCCGATGACTTTCTCACAAAGCCTTTCACGGATGAGGAATTGTTGAATGCTATCCATGCTCGGTTGAACCGCAAAGAGGCGATCGCCACCCCCTATCAACAGGAATTGAAACGGGCGATCGATAGCTTGAACCAGGTTGCATTTTATGACTCTGTAACTCGATTGCCCAACTTGATTCTGCTGCATCAAACGCTTGAGGAACAGCTCAGTCGAGTGAACGACCAGACCCTATCGTTAAACAATGCAACGATTGCCGTTCTCAACATTCATGTTCTTCATCAGGACTGGGTGGCGCGAAGCAACAACCTGCCTCTTTCTGAGCCCCTGCTCCGGGCGATCGCCAAACGCTTGAAAACCTTTGCTGAGCGTAGCCGTGCACCTTTTAGTGGGTTAGTCACTCGTTTAGGCAGTCATCAGTTTGCGCTGGTGTTGTACAACGATGACACGGCCCACGACATGGTGGACGCGATAAATGAACTGATGTCTGCTCTCGAAGCTCCCTATGAAATTGACCAATATCCGGTCAAAATCGTGGTCAAAATTGGGGGTGCCCGGTGCCCTCAGGATGGGTTAACAGCTTCTGCGTTGTTCAGTCGTGCTGAAATTGCAGCGCATCACTGCGTATCGAGCGACAATGCGAGGCATCAGTTTTATATCCAAACGATGGAGGCTGACTATTATCGGTATAAACGTTTGCTGGGGGATATTCAGTCAGCGATCGATCACAATGAATTTTCGCTGCTGTATCAGCCTCAGCTCAACACCATTTCTGAACGCATTACAGGAATTGAAGCTCTCTTGAGGTGGCAGCATCCAGAGTTGGGACAAATTGCCTATGACCAATTCATTGCCATTGCCGAAGAAGCTCAGATTCTCCCTCAGTTGGGGCGCTGGGTGGTGCAGACGGCCTGTATGCAGCTCAAAGAATGGCGATCGCTCACGTTGATTCCCCTTCGACTCTCGATCAATATCTGGCGACAGCAGCTCCAGGACAGCTTTTTTGTTGAGCATTTGCTAGAAGCAGTCCGCCAAGCTGATTTAGACCCCAAACAGTTGGTCTTGGATATCGACGAAGCCAGTCTCGTCACCTTTGACCATGAGGTCATTGCACCCATTCTTCAAGAAATTACAGCCACCGGAATTCAAATTGCAGTGGATGAATTCGGGATGCACGGCATGCCCATTCGATATTTGAGAACCCTTCCCGTTCATATCCTGAAACCGGGGCGAGATCTAGTCCGGGGAATTGTGAAGAGTGAAGAAGATGCCATTATGACGGAAATGGTGATTGAGCTGGCTCATCGCCTGAATTTAAAGACCCATGCAAAGTGGGTGGCGACCGATCAGCATCTGGCTCTTCTGACTAGATATGGGTGTCACACAGTACAGGGCTATCAGTACAGTAAGCCGCTGCCGCCCGATCAGTTGCAAGAGATGCTGTCTAAGGGATTGTCGGAGACCATCTATCCGAGCTAAAGGACTGATTTGATTTTTGCTTGATTTCTGTGACTGTGCAGGCGAAAACCTCCACGTTACAAAAGTTTAACTCCCTGATTAAACAGGGCTTTGACCGTAGTAAGGGAGTGCCGTTGACCAGGAGGGGCGATCGCCCCCTTGCCACTGCTGATAGGCCAGAGCTAAGACACTCGGCGCGGTCCAGCCTAAGCCCTGCTCTGCAACCACAAGCTGATGCGGATGAGGCCAAGCAGACAACCGTTCATCCCACTGGTTCCGTGACATCACCGAGTCTGCATGCTCAATGCTTGAAGTGGGCTTAAGATTGGTTTCTAAATCGCGTTTGCAATCAGAACCCAGCTCTTGCTCAATCAAGGCGTGATGCGGGGAGGGCTGGTCTGGCGTTTCTGAAATTCGGTAGAGTGCTCCATACACATCTCCTCTGCGGGCTGCCATTTCAACCGCGATATCCATGCCGGAGTCGTGCAGCGAATGGAGTTGGGTGTCACCTGAAGGGGCAGGCGTGGATGGAGGGTGCAGCGTCGCCCATGCAACCGCTTTCAAAGTAGAGACGGCAAAGAGCGGGATGTTGAGCTGTTGGGCCAGGGTACGGGCTGTGACAACGCCGATGCGAGTGCCCGTAAAGCCTCCTGGGCCTTTTGCCACAGCGATGAAGGCGAGATCTGACCACCCTTGAGGAGCCAGAAAGTCGTTGAGATAGACATGGAGCTGAGTAGACATCTCACGGCCTAAATTCCAGGTGTGCGATCGCTCATCCCCTGCAAAATTACTGATCGCCAATCCCAGTTCAGGACTCGCCGTATGAATCGCCAGGGCATATTTGCCAGATCCCAATCCAGATTCCAAGCCAACCCCCGCTTTCACATCAACTAATCGATTGTCTACCATCACCTTCATCCATTACCGTCAAGGCACCAACTGTAATGGTAATGGTCTTCTACAACTTGGCAAACTTCTCCAATTGCTACGAAGAAAAGAGGGTTTTGGGGGGGGCCCCCCCCCCCACA
>JAYKJC010000280.1:0-21419 GCA_035285885.1 Leptolyngbyaceae cyanobacterium
TGAAACTCAATAGAGTCCTCCAGATCGTCCTCGTCGTCTGCATCTAAGTCCATGCCATCATCGTCATCGTCATCATCATGCTCAAATTGAGCGTCAGACAAAAAATCAAAGCTAAAATTCTCAGGAATAATAATGGCCTCTAGCCGAGCAGAAGGGCGATCGCCATCTGAACTGGAATCATCATCAGACAAATCTTTCAGCCTGAGCCGATCAGAATCCGATGAATCGTCATCACCCGACCGTGAATCATCCGCCAAGACCCGTCTGACAAATGCAGACAGATTCCTCAGCATGACATCTTGCTCACGCTCCCCCGCTTTTCTATCGCGATCGCCATCAAGTTCTTCTGTAAATGGATGATCTAACTGTTGGAGGCTACTTGGATTCAGAAGATCGTGATAGACATGTTTGGCGAGAGACTGCAAATTCTGTTGAAGTTTCTGGCGCTGACTTAATGACAGCTTCAGAAATCGCTGCGGATACCCCTGCGTACAAAGATGATATGTCGTGAGAACAACTTGCTGCTTAACCGCCTCACTTAATACTTCTAAATATTCCCCGTAGGTTTCCTGCAACTCTTGGGCGATCGCAACCACCTCTTGTTCAAGATCTTCAATATCTTGCTCAATGTGAGTTACCGCACGCGTCATAGACCCTACCTAAATGAAGAGAAAAATTGCTAGACCAGACCTCAAAGACCTAAGCCCTCTAAGTTCAAGAGGCATCGTTTTCCATTCGATAAACCAAAACTTCTTAACTAGATGTGGTTCTAAACCAACATTTAAGAATGCTTCTGAGAATGCTTCACCTTCCGGCTACTTATCCTCCACATACAGGGCTATGCGCGTTGGTTAAGTACAGTTGTGCTTAACGCGGTTGCAAGCCGCCATACTTGACCTGGAAAAATAAAAATCTTTAAGGAACTCTCGTCAAATCTGTCAAAAACCAGAATGAATAATAAGTAGGTGGCGTTTTAAACTTCAGATGGCGTAGGTTGCGATTGAGGAACGAAACCCAACGTCAGCGTGGGTTACGCTATCGCTTTTCTTGAATGCCCCTTGGGCTATACCCATCCTAAAAAAGATTCAGCCTACCTACTTAAGATACTGCCTCCCATCCTAGATCATAAAAAACTTGCAAATGCGGGTGTTCACCTGCATGCTGCCCAGAGTTTCTATTCTATTTTTATTTTCAATTACCATCAAATTTCATACAAACGGCTCCATCTCAATCCTCAATATCAAGTGAGGGGTGAAGCAAGCTGAGCCCGCCCCACCCCTCACTTTTCACTTCACACATCACTTATTAGGACTTACGCAAGTCTTCCATGCCTAGTTCATTTTTGCGGTTAGTAGCGGGCTGAGCCTGCCACCACTCAAAAAGATGCTTAGGTTCTATTAGAAACGCTACAAAAGCGCAAGAAAACTATGCCCCCAGGACATCTTTCTGGCGAACAGCAGCAGAACAACCTCGAAACGTGTCTACTCAATCTTAAAAAGACGTTACTTCTTCTTTGACTTTGACTTCGTCTTCGAGGCGGGCTTTGACTCAGTTTTAGACTTCGTCTTTGCCTCGGCTTTTGGCTCAGTTGTTTCAGTCGCCACCTCAGCCTTCACTTCAGCTTCTGGCTCAGCCTTCGCTTCAACTTCTGGCGCAGCTTTGGGCGCAGCTTTTGATTGAGTCTGAGCCGCTACCTCGGCGGCAAAGTCAGTCTCCTCTTTTTCAATGCCTTCACCCAACACAAATCGCTGGAAACGTCGAATTTGGATATTTTCTCCCAACTGACCAGCCGTTTGCTTAACCAATTCATCAACAGTGATGCTCTGGTCTCGGATGTAGGGTTGATCGAGTAACGCCAGCTCCTTAAGTCGCTTCTCGATACGCCCCATCACAATTTTTTCACGAATATTTTCAGGCTTACTCGACAGGTCATCTCGACCCATTTCAACCGATTTCTCCTTCTCAACCGTGTCCTTGGGAATATCGTCCGTGCTGACGAATTCGACATTTGGACATGCCGCAACCTGCATAGCAATGTTGCGAACAAGCTCCTGAAATGCCTCATTACGAGCCACAAAATCTGTTTGACAGTTAACTTCCACAAGGACACCAATGCGACCACCTGTATGGATATAACTATCGACCAAACCTTCAGCCGCAACCCTTCCCGCCTTTTTCTCAGCAGAAGCAATTCCCTTTTGTCGAAGCCACTCAACTGCTTTTTCGAGGTCTCCGTCAACTTCTTTCAGCGCTTTTTTGCAATCCATCATGCCAGCGCCAGTTTTTTCGCGAAGTTCTTTGACGAGTTTTGCAGAAATCTCAGCCATGTTTTAAGTCCTATATCTGTTCACTCGTAATCAGTACACAAGGATCGCCTTGTTTTCAAGTTAACGCAAATAGAAATATGCGCAGTGAGCATGACTCACATTTCAATCATCCTAAAGCGTGGGTGGACAGTACTCACCTCACTTTAAGCCTAAAGATACGATATCAGGATTTGAGCAAGCTCTGAGTGCTGATTACCCAGAATGATTGACGCCAACTGACGCAACCGTCCTTCGCTAACCAGGGTCAGAGCTGCAGAATCCAGAAACTTAGAGAGTCCTGATTGGCAAGACTCTCGTACCCATTCATCCCTCAATCATCGTCATCTGAGTCGTCAGAGTCATCTGCATACTCGTCATCGACATCCTCGTCCTCATCTGCGTAGTCGTCTTCAGCGCCTTCGTAGTCACCATAGATATCCTCATCGTCATCCATATCGCTACTTAGCTCACCATGACGACCTTCATAAATAGCGTCAGCCAGTTTTCCGATAATGAGTTTGATAGAACGAATCGCGTCATCATTCGCTGGGATCGGAATATCGACCACATCGGGATCACAATTTGTGTCAAGTAGAGACACGATTGGGATGCCTAACTTTTCGCATTCTTGAACGGCGTTATATTCACGTTTCTGGTCAACGATAACTACAATATCTGGCACCTGCCGCATCATCTTAAGACCGCCCAGATATTTCTGTAGCTTCTCTAGTTCTCGGCGCAGTACGGCAGCCTCTTTCTTAGGAAGAAGATCTAATGCGCCTGTTTCCTGACGGCGCTCCAATTCTTTGAGTCGGTCAATGCGGGATTTAATCGTAGCCCAGTTGGTTAGCATGCCTCCTAACCAACGCTGGTTGACGTAGTATGAGCCACATCGACTGGCTTCTTGTGCAACAATTCCAGCGGCTTGACGCTTAGTACCTACAAAAAGAACCCGTTGCCCCTTTTCTGAAGCGTCACGCATAAAGCTGTAAGCTTCTTCCATTAACTGCGCTGTCTGAACGAGGTCGATGATGTGAACCCCGTTTCGAGCAGTGTAGATATATCGGGACATCTTTGGATTCCATCGTCGCGTTTGATGACCAAAGTGAACCCCTGACTCAAGCAACTGAGCCAATGAAACGACTGGCATATTTTTTCTCCTATTCGGGTTTATCCTCCACCCGGCTGCATCTTGGATGTTTATCAAACGCCTTTAAGACGCTTGAACCTCATTCCCTGGAAAAGTACAGGGAAAAAGGCCACAATCATTCAAGACACCCGAAAATCCGGATGTGTGAGATTTAGACAACCCTACAAGAATAGCACAAGTGCCATGTACGATGATGTGTCAATCGGTTAAGCAAACTTTAGTTAAGCAAACCAAGCTGGGCTGTATGGCGTCGTTGCACGTCATGCTTGACCACCATGACCTTTGATTGATTCTCGATCGCTCGGCCAGTCGATTGGCTGTTAGGTTCAATCAATTATCAGTAGCGGCTGGCGTAGTATCCTCGCCCTTAAAGTAGTAGTCGAGAACCTGCTTGACCATTGGAGCAGCGACTGCACTACCGCCGCCGCCAGAGTTCTCGGCAAAGGCAACGACAAGAATTTCTGGGTTGTCGGTGGGGGCGTAGGCTCCAAACCAAGCGTGGGAAAGCCGAGGTGGATCTTCTGCGGTACCACTCTTACCAGAAATGGGGGGAAGCGTCGGATCGTTGATACCTCGCCCGGTTCCGTAGGTGATTACATCTCGTAGCCCTTCTTGAACCACTCGGAGGGTTGTGGGGCTCATTTCAACAGGTTCGCGCCAGTTCTGAGCAGCTCCGTTATCTTTCAAAAGATGAGGCTTGACGAGATATCCACCATTGGCAGGAACAGCAAACATAACGGCAACTTGGAGAGGACTCCCGAGCAGGTAACCCTGTCCGATGGACATGTTAATCGTGTCTCCTTGATACCAAATATCGTTAAGGGCTTCTCGCTTCCAGGCTTCATCAGGCACTAGTCCCGCCGCTTCTTCAGCAGCAATTTCGATTCCTGTTTTTCGACCGAATCCATAGCGACGAGTCCACTGAATGAGAGGAATATGCCCCATAGCTCGTGCGGTTTGGTAGAAGAAGGTGTCACTGCTCCAGGCCATTGCTCCCCGAAAACTGAGAGGACCAAACCCTGCTTTGTTCCAGTCCCAGAACTGAATACCGCCCACTTGAACAAATGGGTAGGTCGGTAGAACTGTGTTGGGAGCAAAAGCGCCAGATTCAATGGCTGCGGTCGTGGTCACAATCTTAAATGTGCTGGCCGGGGGGTACCCTTGGAGGGCTCGGTTGACAAATGGGTTGTCGAGCTTTTGCAGTTCTTCCCATTGACTGCTGGTAATAGGACTGGAGAACAGGTTGGGGTCAAATGTTGGGCGACTTACCATAGCTAACACCTCACCATTCCTCGGATCCATTGCAACGACAGCACCGATGCGATCGCCCAAGGCATTCTCCGCGATTTGCTGCAATTCCAGGTCCAGCGTTAACGTCACATCATCACCAGAAATAGATGGCTTTTCGCCAATGACTTCTAGCACCCGCCCCATGCCGTCTACTTCGACCTGCTGCCCGCCCCATTCTCCACGCAGCTGAGATTCAAAGGCGGCTTCGACCCCCAGTTGTCCGACAATGTCTCCGAGTCGATATCCGTTTTCTTTGCGTTCTTCTAACTCCTCGCTGCTCAATTCTCCGGTGTAGCCCAACACGTGAGCGGCTAAATCACCGTTAGGGTAGTTGCGCTCTGACTCGGGTTCAACTTGAACCCCCCGGAGTTGAGACTGAAATTCTAGTAATGCGGTGAGTTGGGCGGGACTGATGTCTCGGGCCACCCTCAGCAAAAACGGAGATTCATACCCCGCTTGCTCGATTCGTTCACGGATATCCTCAAGTGGAACGTTGAGGACACGAGAAAGTTTGCGAAGAATGGGCTGCCATTCTTCTTCTGTATTATCGATAGGCCAGAGATATACCGCATATGACAGGCGATTCGCTACCAGCACCTTGCCGTTGCGGTCAAAAATGCGACCTCGCCCTGGTGGACGGGGCAGCAGTCGGATGCGGTTATCATCGGCGAGTTGTCGGTTGCGATCGCCCTGAATGAGCTGAAGATAGGCAAGCCGACTCCCGATGGCTCCAAAGAACAGTAGAGTCACGATCAGTAAAATGACGAGTGACTGAAATTGTTGCCCCACTGTGCGACCACTGTCGCGCGTATTGGGGGTTCCGACGGTTGGAGAGTTTCGAATAAGAGTCATATCGTCTAGGATGCCGTTAAAACTGTAACGACCTGATCTATTGAATCCTAACGTTTAAATCTCCTAAATCTCCTTGGATGCGTTCAAATTGACCAAACCGATGGGTTAACTGTGCAAATAATGGAGGGCGATCGCCCCTCTGTCAGGTTCCACCCATCAGGAGTGAGCAGCAAGGAGGTTTAGATGCGTTCGATGGGGATGCTTGGGGGATAGGTCGTGGCGGTGGATCTGTCCGGAATGTATCGGGGATCTGTCCGATATGGATCTGTCCGATGACGTGTAGATACTTTAATCATGGATCTTAGAATTAACCGCACAGAAGACTTTTCGGCGATCGCCACCACAGATCCGGCGATTGATGTCAATCTTTCTGGACTTGTTAAAGTCTTTGGTGACGATACGGCTGCAATACAAGGGATTGATCTATCAATTTATCAGGGTGAATTTTTCAGTGTGCTCGGTCCTTCAGGGTGTGGGAAAACCACGCTCCTGCGCCTGATTGCAGGATTTGAACAGCCCACTGCTGGCAGGATTATGATTTGTGGGCGCGTCATGACACACGTTCCAGCCTATCGCCGCCCCACCAATACCGTGTTTCAAAGCTATGCGCTGTTTAATCACATGACCGTATGGGACAACATCGCCTTCGGTCTTCGGATTCAAAAGCTATCCCAGTCAGAAATACGTCACCGGGTACAGGACGCTCTTCAGTTAGTGAAGATGGAGTCGTTTGCAGCACGGTATCCGAGCCAGCTATCAGGAGGACAGCAGCAACGAGTAGCCTTAGCTCGCGCCCTGGTCAACCGTCCGGCTGTGGTATTACTCGATGAACCTCTAGCGGCCCTTGACCTTAAATTACGCAAGGAAATGCAAGTCGAGTTGGCGACGCTGCATCAAGAGCTGGGCATTACATTTGTGCTGGTGACCCATGACCAAGAAGAAGCGCTCAGCTTATCCGATCGCATCGCGGTTATGCGTGAAGGTCGGATTGAGCAGGTTGGCACTCCCAAAGCAATTTACAACTCCCCAAAAACACCGTTTGTAGCTGACTTTATCGGAGATACGAATCTGTTCAATGGCACTGTTATCTCAGCCCAATCCGAACCTGCGAGCTTGGCGATCGAGACATGTCGAGGGCTACGCCTCGTGGTCAATGCGGGTGTTCAATCCTTAGGCCAATCCCTGAGCCCATCCTTAGGCCAAGCCTCACCAGTACCTACCTCCTCCGCAGACGAGGCTGATGTACGTGTGCAGAATATCTATTCTCCAGGCAAAGAGGTGATTGTGAGCATCCGCCCTGAGAACATTTATCTCAGTTCCACCCGTCCGCATCAACAGGTGAACTGTTTTGAAGGGAAGCTACATACAGTGATGTATATGGGAACTCACATCCAATGTGTGGTTGTCCTGACATCGGGCGATCGCCTCAAGGTGATGCAGCCAAATGACTCTGACCTACTTTTGACACCAAAATCTTGGGTTTACGTCTACTGGCAAAGTCGCGACAGCCTAGCATTAGTAAACCGTAGTTAAGATGAATGCCAAAAGGGCACCTTCAGAACCTATCCAACTCTCCCAGGGAGTTTCGGATAGGTTCCCCCAGAAATATCCGGCGTATTTCCCAGCGTGTCCCTTTCGGAAAGGCTGACTTATTCACCCTCATCCGAACTTTCATCATCACCAGATACTTTTGGGACGATGTCGGGACGCTCAGCCCCTTCCCAACCGGGTGGACGCTTTGAGTTGTACCAGGCGATAGAACCAATTGAAACAGCCGCAATAAATCCAACGACGTAGACCAGGGTAAACGATATCGGAAATCCGCCACCTGCTTCTGCAACACCCATCAGCACATCATGCATTGATGATTACTCCAATTTCACTTCGCAACATCTCGCTTTACCAGCTTTGCAAGAGACTCAGACTCCCCAGATGAACATGGCACATTGATGCAAAGTGCCTGGCATCTTCTGGCAATAGCTATATCCAAGAATACAGAAATATGAGAATCCTGTATTACTTCTTATGAAGAATAGCCAGGCTGTTTTGAAAAGCACTGATGCTTGGCACGCCCCTCACATGCGATACACTCAACTATTTTCTGAGATCAAACAGGAATCAGAAGCCATGTCCGTAATTGTTCGCATTTCAATTTTTTTGGGTATGTTGATGATGATAGTTTTACCTTGGGGACGTAATTTAACAAAACTATTGCTCATCTTCTGGTTCATCTACATTGAAGCTTCAACTATCATTTATAGTAGAGGGTTTGACTGTAGAGTGTAGGTATCTGGAACAATTTCAGTATCTAAACGGATCTGTTAAGCAGGTTCATGATCTATTCACCATCATTCGCATCTTAAATTCTTATCCGGATTACGGCTCCAACCTAAAGTAATAGTGAGATGACGTCAGCAAATGTCTCTATGCACAACGTAGTACAGATGTCTGTTGACTTAATTGTGTCCTTATCGTGCTCACGCCAGCCAAACAAATATCGTGACTCCAAATCGGGCATCACCAATCTATCGACCCAACGCTGAACGTACTGCTAATCAGCAACTCCAAAACTGCCAGCGCCCGTTTCAGGTCGTTAGTCTCCGAGTGAAGTTGTTAATTGGGTTTAGCCTTATTTTCAGCTTCGTTTTCGCTGGCGCATTTTACTGGTTTTATACATTCACGACGGACAAAACTATTACCCGATTGAGAGAGGATCTGCTCTCGACACTGGAAGGAGCGGTAGAGGGAGTCGATGCAGAGGAATTAATTGAGCTCTACGAAGAAGGAGAGCCCAATGGTGAAGGATTTTCTGACGATCCGCGCTACCTCAATCAATTGGCCTGGTTTGAAACGGTGAAGAGTATTGAACCACGCGCATGGCTTTACTCATATGTCGTAGGTTTACCCGAGGACAATCGTCGGATCGGAGAGTCACCCGTTTCTAAAAATAGCAAGGAAACCATTTACTTGGTTGATTTGTGGGCTTCTTATGATCCCTCGAAAGCGGTTCGTTTTCTTGAGCCAGATTTTACAAGTTCGCGATCGCTCCAGGTCATGGAGTATGGGTATCCGGTTGAGGAACCTCGAATCTACACGGACGACTGGGGAACATGGCTGTCGGCCTTTGCGCCCATTAAGGATGATGCAGGAAATACGGTAGCCATTCTTGGGCTAGATATCGAAGCAGATTACGTGTTCAAGCTTCAAGACCGAATTCGTAACCGCGTCCTCATTTCCTTTATCATCACCTACGGCATTCTGTTTGTGCTGATTTACGTGCTGTCTGGTATCTTGACTCGAAATCTCACGAAGCTCACCCAGTCTGCTGAGTTGATTGCCGCTGGGGACTACAATCAAAGCTTGAATTTTCCCAAAGAAATTAATCGCAGTAAGTCCTCTCATCGCCTATCGTCAAGTCCGTCTGAAACGAGTGCGTCAATTCAACGCATTCAGGCTGGCCTGCGCGACGAGATGAATATCTTGGCCCAAGCGTTTGAAACAATGGTTGACAGTATTCGTTTAAGAGAGCATCAAATTCGAGAAGGGAAGAAGATTGAAGATGAGATGCGTCAGGCGCTCCAGGTCGAACGAGAATTAAACGAACTCAAATCAAAGTTTGTGTCAATCGTGTCCCATGAGTTTCGTACGCCACTGACGGTTCTCCGAACCTCTGTAGAGCTTCTTGAGAAGTACGGACACCTTGCGACAGAGGAGAAGAAACAAACCTATTTTCAGCGTATCCGGTCAGCCATTACAAACATGACGCAACTGCTAGAAGATGTGTTGGTTGTCGGTCGTGCTGAAGCAGGAAAACTTGACTTTAAGCCCTGCCAAATTGAACTCAAGCCTTTTTGTGCTGAAATTGTTGAAGAAATCCAGCATGGTCTGGGGATCTCTCACCGTATTCTCTTCCACTACGAAAGTGAGGTGGTAGAGGCACAACTTGATCCGAACCTTTTGCGCTCCATTCTGACCAATCTACTGTCAAATGCGGTGAAATATTCTGAAAAGGGCAGTCAAATCGACTTCTCTATTAAGCAAGAAGAAAGCAATCTTTTGTTTGTCGTTGCTGACCAGGGAATTGGTATTCCCAAAGACGATCAGCCCCATTTATTTCAACTGTTTCACCGAGCTAGTAACGTAGATACGATTCGGGGCACAGGTTTGGGACTGGCGATTGTTCAGCAATGTGTGACACGGCATCGAGGTCATGTGAAATTCGAAAGTCATGAGAATGTGGGCACGACCTTTTATGTTCGCTTACCGATTCAGGTTGATGCCGAGGACAACCATTCGATTTCAATAGGGACGGGGGAAAACGAATGGCATGGTCATCTTAACGGGAATGGTCATTACGTGTCTGAAAATGGTGTGACGTATCGAGTTCCCTCTGAGGGGCGAGTTTCCTCTGAAGATCGTGGAGACGCTCACAAAAGCTTAGATGACGAATCTAGCGCCACGCCTGAGTCAGCCATTCGGGTGATTTCATAATTACAACACTTTGAAAGCGCATTAAGTTCAGTACAGTTGTGAGGCGGTGCTCGCCCCGCCTCACAACTGTACTGAACCAACTTGAACACCGATACATCTAGACCTTAAACCCCATCCCTTCCAACCCTTCTCGGAGTCGTTGAGCCTCGTGCAAATTCTTTTTGTCTTCATGGAGGCGAATGGCTTGCTGAAAAGCTTGGATTCCCTGAGTCACTTGCCCCATCTTTAGCAACGCTACTCCCAGATTTTGATGGGCTTCAGCATAATCTGGCTGGAGCTGAATGGCGTGTTGATAAGAAGCGATCGCCCCAGTCATCTGCCCGCTTTGTTTTAAGACCATCCCCAGGTTAAAGTGACCCTTAGCAAACTTAGGGTCGATGGCGATCGCCTGTTCAAACAAAAGTCGGGCTTCTTCGACATCTCCTGTAGCTTGCCGAACACTCCCCAAATTGTTGTATGCCCCGAGCTTAAGGGCTGGCAGGATCGGTTGTTTAATGGCTTGCTCGTAGTGGTGAAGTGCCTGAGCCACGCATTTCATCTTGCTATAGACAATGCCGAGGTGATAGTGCAGCTCATAAGCCACAGGAGCCTCCAACGGAGTTGCTTTCAATCCTCGTTCTAGTAGCTCGATGCCGTAAGTCGGGCGACCGAGTTCTACATATAAAGCCCCCAGCTTACTACAGACGTAGGGATCGCCGGGGTGGTGCGACAAGTATCGCTCCATGGTTAAACGCGCATTTTGCAATTTATTTCGATTGGCGATCGCCTCTGCTTGATATCCATCGTGCAAAATCGCAACCCCGGACAACTCCTGAATTTTCCAATGGGATTCCCGGTTTAAAAGTTCGGCAACGCTGTCATCTACCATGGCGTGGTACGGGCGCGTGAAGCGAACATCTGGATGGTTGCGAAATAATCGAGACACCAGAGAGTAAGGAGATTGAGCCGCACCAATTTCTTGCCGCACTAAATTGACAACGAGACAATCATCCTCTCGCGCAATCACGTGTCGAAGCTGAGGAGCAATATCGCTGGTGAGCCGCTCATCAGCATCTAGCACGAGCACCCAGTCAGACGTAACGAACTGAAGGGCGATATTTCGAGCTTCGGCAAAATCATTATTCCACGGGTGAAACTCAACGACTGCGTTGAACTGTTTCGCAATCTCAACGGTCGCATCAGTCGAGCCCGTATCTAGGATGACTATCTCATCGACAAAAGAGCATGCGCTCTCTAAACATGCGGCTAATCGGGCTGCCTCATTCTTCACAATCATGCAGAGGCTGAGCGTCACCATAACCAGCAATGTAATGAATGATGAACAAAGAACTCGCGATTCAGAAATGCATAAAACTCAGCCTGTGTCTTTAGGCAAGAGCCCCACCTCCATAAGAGCCTCGCAAGAGCCCCACTAACCGCAAAGCCCCCTAGAGCCCTACTAACCGCAAAGCCCCCTAGAGCCCCACTAACCGCAAAGCCCCTAAAGAGCTCCGTCAGAACCTCACTGGGGAAGCAACATCGCCAAGAGTTCCGTTAGACTCTACTCCATGAACTCT
The DNA here is from genome assembly GCA_035285885.1 of Leptolyngbyaceae cyanobacterium. Lineage (GTDB taxonomy): Bacteria > Cyanobacteriota > Cyanobacteriia > CAKZMO01 > CAKZMO01 > JBCCWF01. Next base: position 11,646 of record JAYKJC010000280.1, read on the forward strand.
TGGCGAGCTTTCTCTTGCGAGATATTCTCACAAGCAAAATAGCTTCTACAGGCTCCATCTAGGAGATCACAAGCGAAGCAATCACAAGCCTATAAACTACAAGACGGACAGTAAGAGCCCCCACACTGTCCGCCTTGTTGTTAAGGACGTAGTATAAAACTAATCCTTGATACTTAAGTTAACCTGAGTTAACTCAAATGTGGTGAGAAAAATCTTTAATTTTCATAGAAATTTGTAAGAGTTCTGTAATGCCTGCGTCAGGCACCTACCATTGAATATTGATTGCACGCATAAAACATCAAGGCTTTCAAGATTAAGATGTTCTGGATAAATTTAAGGTTATAAATTAGGCTGAGCCAATTTTATAGAACGACTCCTTAGCGATGTAAAAGCACCGCAGAGCGTCTTTTATTGTCGTCTTAGACTTGGATTCAAATATAGCAGGCCAGAGATAGGCATAAAAGGATTAGAGGGAGAGCAGTTCTCGCTAATAGGCTCCAGAATCTCTGCTGAACAATACGGCGATCGTCCTAAAGATCAGCTGAAAGTCATAGAGAAGCGACCATCGCTCTTGATATCGCAGATCCATCTGGATGACGTCTTCAAAATCTTTAACGGATGATCGTCCATTCACCTGCCATTCACCCGTTAACCCAGGCTTGACATCTAAACGCTGCCATTGAGGTATCTCATACATTTCTATTTCGTCAGGCGTGGGTGGGCGAGTTCCCACTAAGCTCATGTCCCCTTTAACGACGTTCCAGAACTGAGGAAATTCATCCAAGCTCGTCTTGCGAAGAATGCTTCCAACACGAGTGATGCGGGGATCATCTTTCATTTTGAAGATCGCACCTTTAACTTCATTTTGTGCCGCAAGCTTCTCCTTTAGAGCTTCGGCATCAACAACCATTGAGCGGAACTTCCAGATGGTAAATCGTCGCCCCATCCATGAGCAGCGGGTCTGACTAAAAAAGATCGGTCCTCCGTCCTCAATTTTGATGGCGATCGCAATGGGAATAAACAAAAGCGCAGTGATCGCCAGACCAATGCACCCACCCACAATGTCCATCAGTCGCTTGAGGGGCGATCGCACCGAGGGATGGGTAGCGGGCGAAGAATGTTGAGCAGATCCTAAGCTGCCTAACGTTTTCTTGTCTGAGTCATGGGGAGACGGCAGCGTGCTCTGAATATCCAAGTATTGATCAAGTCCTGCAAGTGACAGTGACATCATGACCTGCTGAGGAACATTGTGCAGAGAAAACTGCACCTCGTGTTGCTGGGCAATTTTCCAAACCCCCATCATTGCCCCGATGCCGCTGCTGTCAATAAATCGAGTATCGGAAAAGTCTAGTTCTGCCTTTGCAAGATAGGGATTAGACTGACACAGATCTTGAAAGGATTGTTTGAATGCAACTGCTTCAAGCACTGTTAATGTTCTTGGGAGCTTAATATGACCAACGTGCTCATCCACTGTAATTTGACACTCTCTTGACTCTAGGTTGACCATGTGAGAAGTCCTCAAAACGTTATCTTGGCGATCGCCGATTCCAAATGTTTCATCCGTGATTAAAGGTGGCTCTCTAGCAGAAATAAGGTCGATACCGTATCAGTTCGGACTATCCCAATGATTCCCGACTCGACATGCTCAAAAACACCCCAATCAAAAACACCCCAATCAAAAACTAAATACTTCTAGAGGATTGACTGAAACTTCTGTGTAGAGGCAGGGTTCTGCCCTGTTCTACACAAAAAATTCACACGAATAAAGCCAAGCCCATTCAGTCGAATGATGGATACCCGGACTTCCAGAAACGTCTGATCTCCGACAAAGATATAGTGCTACACGTGTTGAGTTACATAAGGTTGTGGGAATCGCGGTACGACCCACCTAACTGCTTTTGCGCTTAACTCATCTGCAAGCCGCTACAAAGACGCTGCTTTAAACATGAGCATTAATAACGAGAACCCGTAATATGTGAATCCATAGTATGTGAACCCATAGTGTGAACCAAATCTCCGTCTGGGCGGTGTCCAGCTAGACAGACGCTACCTGAACGAAGACTGTTTCTAAGCCCAAACTGAATTGGACTTATCTGATCTTCGTCTCTAGCAGAAGCTCAGCAAGAGGAACTGGACGATGGACAGCAAACCCCTGTACATAATCAATTCCCATTACATCAAGCTGCTTCAAAATGTCGTTGGTTTCGACAAACTCAGCAATTGTCTGGATACCCATCAAATGACCGATGTGGTTGACTGACTCCACAATTGCACAATTCACCGGATCACTCAGCAAACTTCTGACAAAGTTTCCATCAATTTTTAAATAATCTATCGGTAAATGCCTCAGGTAGCTGAACGAAGAGACGCCGCTGCCAAAATCGTCAAGGGCAAATTGGCAACCGATACGCTTAATGTCTCGAATCAACTGAGCCGCTTTTTCGAGATTGGCGATCGCCACCCGTTCTGTAATCTCGAAACAAATTCTTTGGGGCGGCACCTGAAATTCGTCAAACTCTGCAATTAAGAAATCGAGAAACTGATCATCATTCACACTTGCTCCAGAGAGGTTAATGGTGAAAAGCTGCTCTTGCCGAGACTGGTGACGTAAATCTTGGGGCCTTTGCTGAACGTATGTTTGGAAAAACTTATGAATCACCCACTGGTCAATGTAGGGCATAAGGCTGTACTGTTCGGCTGCGGGCATAAAGTTCAGCGGTAGCACTAAGTTTCCGTCTTCATTGACCAGTCGAAGGAGAACTTCGTGAAGATGAACAGGGGAATGAGTGGAGGGTTTAGACAATTGAATCGTCTGGGCATAGAGCTGGAACCGATCCATTTCCATTGCTCGGTTGAGTCGCTCAATCCACTGACGATCTGCCCGTTGCTGAGCAACTTCTGCATCATCTTCATAGTAGGGATACACACGGTTACGGCCTCGCTGCTTAGCGGCGTAACACACAGCATCCACAGCACTCATCACCTGAGCTAAATCGGTGCATTCATGATTAATTTGGACGAGGCCAATGCTGACGCAGATGTTGGAATGGTGGGATTTCCACACAAAGCGAAATTCTTGAATGCTCCGACGAATCGCATCGCAAATTTCTTGAGCCTGAGTGATGTGGCAATGGTGCATGATGATGCCAAACTCGTCGCCGCCCAAGCGTGCAACCACATCCGATGTGGGTAGCTGGTTCCTTAATAACATGGCCACTTGGCGAATCAGTTCATCTCCAGCAGCATGGCCATAGGAATCATTGATGACCTTAAATCGATCCAAATCCAGGTAGCACAATACATGCTGCTGTCCATTTTCGTGGGCATTGGCGATCGCCTCAGATAGCTTCTGCTCAAACTCCCGCCGATTCATCAAGCCCGTTAGAGAATCATGACTCGCCTGCCATGCGAGTTGACGTTCCATCAAGCGAGTTTGGGTCACATCATGAAAGGCCAATACGGCTCCGAGCAGCTTACCGTCGTTGCTTAAAATCGGAGCCGCAGAATCTTGAATGGCATATTCAACACCAAAACGATTGATCAACACAGCATGATTTGCGAGTTCAACGCGATGGCGATGCTTCAGCACATGCTCGACAGGATTCGTCATTGGGGCGCGGGTCATTTCATGAATAATTGGCATGACTTCGGCAATGGGCTTGCCTTTCGCTTCTTGCACTCGCCATCCAGTCAAGTCTTCTGCCGAGGGATTGAGGTAATCAACCTCTCCATTTACATTGGTGGTTACAACGGCATCTCCAATCGACTGAAGCGTAACTTGAGCCAGTTCTTTTTCACGAAATAGCTGCTTTTCAACTTCTCGCTGACGGGTGACGTTGACGAGGCTCTCGATACGGCGCACCACATTGCCGCGAGTATCGCGTTCCACCCGGCCTGAAAAAAGCATTTCCAATAATCGCCCCTCTTTTGTTGTTAGCTTAAATGGAATGTCTTGACATTGTCCGGTTTGGAAATAAGTAGACAAAATTGTCGTTTCTGCGTAGCACCGTGACTCTTCAGTCATATACTCAACCAACCGAGTTCCAATAACTTCCTCACGGTCGTATCCCATCTGCTGCAACCAGACATCACTGACGGCTGTAATGCGGTCTGTGCGGTCTGTCACGTGGATCATCATTGGGATTGAATGAAAAAGAACCTGAGTTGACTGCTTAACGTGGTAGGCTTCTGCTTCGATCAAGTTTGAGCGCAGTCTGAGAGATTCATTGACAAGTAGGAGAGACAGAATCTGTGCAATGTTGCTGATGATTTCGACTTCATCGGTAGACCATTGCCAGGGTTTAGGTGCAAAGAGATGAAAAATGCCTAAAAGTTGGTCATGCCATTTGAGCGGAATTTCTAACACGCACAGGGACTCTTGGGCGATCGCCGACGTTAGGGGCTCCTGCACCGTGTCATTCTTAGCGCTACAGGATAAATCGCACTTACCTTTTTCTACTCGTAGTTCATTAATATTGCGCCCTCTTTTGGAGAGTTGATAAATCACAGGGCAATGATGAGAGCTGTCTTGAGGGTTTGTCCCTTTAGATGAAGTTCCTCTGGATGAACTTCCTTGACCTGTGAACGAACTCGATTGCCCAGGTGATGATGCATGAGTATCACTCGTGCTGGCCTTGGAATAGGCTATCCACTTAGGCTGCAAACACTGATTAATCTCATTAATGACGTGTTGAAGAACCTCATCTGCACTGCTACCTGATTGAACTGTTTGAACAATATGAGTAACTAAATGCACTTGAATTAAGAGCAAATTATCAATCGTTTCCAAACAATAAGGTGGCCTATCACGGGTGTCTGAAATCATCATTGGATTTGGTTTGCTCCTTGAACCTTTGTCTAGCCCCTATCTCTTGCTGAAGCCATTTGTTTTTCCATTGAGGAGCCGCTTATTTTTCTATATAAATGATGCATATCTTTTCGCAAAGGTATAGCACTCTTAAAAGACTCATGAATATATAGGGTAGGCGATGCATTGCTCCAGGGCTCATTCATCATCTGGAATGGCTAAAAGACACGTGATGTCTAAAACCAGTTTTTTAAAGTTCAGGCATCATGACTCAGATGTCTCTAATACGTGCCTTTAAGAACTCAATCTCCGGTTTTCTAACAGTACTGAATTTAAAGCCGATTCCACTTCCCAGGTAGCACTGATGCTGCTTTAGCACTCTTATAAAGGTTTAATAATTAAAATTTCGGGTTAGTGTAATTTCACGGTTGACTATTATCTTTCATCAAAAAATAACGGTTGCGTTGAGACTAACTGACAAAATTCTTAGCCCCTTGTTTCTTATCCACCTTGTTTTGCTGTAGGCATGTGACACAGATTAAAGGGGACATCACGCTGCCCTGTAGCGTTCGCCATGTCCTTGAACACCGCCCCCAGTCAACGCCCCCAGTCAACGTACATAATTACTGCGCATATTCACCTCATAGAGAGGAGGGTTGAGAAACAAATGTATTGTTCGCGGGTGATAGACAGGTGGTTAGACGATGGATTGGATGTTGAAAAAATGAATTAATTTCCGGGAATTGTTGAGGAAAGCATCCTAAATGTAACGGTTTGTATAATAATCAAGAATGAGTAAAGATTTTTAGAGGGAAGTTGCGTTAGATGCAAGTTGCGATCGCCGGAGGCGGACTAGCTGGACTCTCTTGTGCCAAGTATCTGGTCGATGCTGGCCATACTCCAATTGTTCTGGAGCGTGAAGATGTTCTGGGTGGCAAGGTAGCAGCCTGGAAGGACGAAGATGGAGATTGGTACGAGAAGGGGCTTCACATCTTTTTTGGAGCGTATCCCAATATGCTTCAGTTGTTTAAAGAACTAGGCATCGAGGATCGTCTCCAGTGGAAAGAGCACAGCATGATCTTCAATCAGCCAAGTGCGCCTGGAACCTACTCGCGCTTCGACTTTCCCGATATTCCGGCTCCGATGAACGGGATTTTCGCGATCTTGCGCAATAACGACATGCTCACCTGGGAAGAGAAGATTCGGTTTGGGCTGGGGCTTATTCCTGTGATGATCAGGGGGCAAAACTATGTCGAGGAAATGGATAAGTATTCCTGGACGGAGTGGTTAAGGAAGCACAATATTCCAGAGCGGGTGAATGACGAAGTTTTCATCGCCATGACGAAATCTCTGAATTTCATCGGGCCTGATGAGATTTCCTCGACGATTATTCTGACTGCCATGAATCGGTTTCTTCAGGAGAAGAACGGCTCTAAGATGGCGTTTCTAGACGGAGCACCGCCCGAGCGTCTTTGTCAGCCCTTGGCTGATTACATTACAGAACGTGGCGGCACTGTCCAGCTCAGTTCTGCGTTGAAAAAGATTCTCTTAAACGACGATGGCTCCGTTCAAGGATATTTGATGCGGGGGGCTGATGGCGCTGAGGATTATGTGTTGACCGCAGATGCCTATGTCTCTGCCATGCCTGTTGATCCGTTGAAGGTGATGCTTCCAGAGCAGTGGCGAAAGATGTCTTTCTTCAGTAAGCTGAACGGCTTGGAAGGAGTGCCTGTAATTAATATCCATCTTTGGTTTGATCGGAAGCTGACGGATATCGATCATCTGCTGTTTTCGCGATCGCCCCTCCTAAGCGTCTACGCAGACATGAGCAACACCTGCCGGGAATATGAGAATCCGGATCGCTCCATGCTTGAACTGGTGCTTGCTCCAGCGAAAGATTGGGTTCAAAAGCCGGATGAGGAGATTGTGGACGCCACGATGGCCGAATTGCACAAGCTCTTTCCTCAACACTTTGACACCGACAACCCAGCCACGCTATTGAAATATAAGGTTGTGAAGACGCCACGCTCCGTCTATAAAGCGACGCCTGGGCGTCAAGATCATCGTCCGAGCCAAGTCACGCCAATTCCTAATTTCTTTCTAACCGGAGACTTCACCATGCAACGCTACTTAGCCAGCATGGAAGGTGCCGTTCTTTCTGGTAAGCTGACAGCGCAGGCGATTCATGAGCGTGCTGACTCAATCACAGAGGCATCCTCTGAGCATGAGCCGTTGCAGCCGCAAATGGTCGCATAGCTCCTTGGGTCGTTGCATCACGATGCGCACCTATTGATCTTTGGCTGATATTCATCATCGAATTCTTATGACGGCTACCCGTGAAGTCCATCCTTCTGCCTGCGATGTAATGCTGAAATTGTCTGAGTCTCCACCAGCAAGTAACTTGGCATCGCTCGAAGATGCCTATGAGTATTGTCGGCAAATTACGGCGACATATTCAAAAACCTTTTATTTGGGCACCTTGTTGATGCCAGAAGAAAAACGCCGAGCGATTTGGGCAATTTATGTGTGGTGTCGGCGTACTGATGAGTTAGTAGACGGACCTGATGCTGCCTTGACGACTCCAGCAACTCTTGACCAGTGGGAAGAGAATCTGGAGTCTATTTTTGCTGGACGGCCCGTTGCAGACCCCGATGTGGCGCTTGTCGATACCCTGGGTCGTTTCCCCATCGAGATTCAGCCGTTTCGAGACATGATCGCGGGACAGCGGATGGACCTGTACCGGAGCCGATACGAAACGTTTGAGGATTTGAATCTCTACTGTTACCGGGTAGCCGGAACTGTGGGGCTGATGTCTAATGCGGTGATGGGAACGGACACGAGCTTGTGTAATGTCCCATGGACGGCAGGTGTTGATCTAGTCAGGCCTGAGCAGGAGGCGATCGCCCTTGGGATTGCCAATCAGCTTACAAATATTCTTCGAGATGTGGGCGAAGATGCGCGTCGGGGGCGGATTTACTTACCTCTCGAAGACCTAGAGCGCTTCAACTATTCAGAAGAGGACTTGATGAATGGCGTCATTGATGATCGTTGGCGTCACTTGATGCAGTTTCAAATCGAGCGTGCCCAGTCGTTTTACACCCAAGCTGAGCAAGGCGTGAAAAAGCTTAGTAAAGATGCACGTTGGCCTGTGTGGACAGCTTTGATGCTCTATCGAAAAATTTTAAATGCGATTGAACGCAATCACTATGATGTGTTTAGCAAGCGAGCCTACGTGCCGGGTATTCGCAAGTTTTTCACGCTGACGCTAGCCCGTATGTATGCGGAAGTGCTTTAGCTTCGCATCCTAAGGGATCAACCAGAGAATAGAATTCAGAGAGGATCGGGCAGCTAAACCCGATTCTCTCTGTAGTTTTTGGAATTCTACTGTCACGCACGTCTCTGAGGATTTACAGCGCTATGCGCGTTAGTTAAGCATAAAAACAGTTGTGTGGGGCGCACCGCGCCCCACACAACTGTTTTTATGCTTAACGCGTTTGCAAACCGCTATACCTGTTATTGCAAAAAGTGAGGGCGAGCCTGTTGGGTTTGCTGGAGCCGTTTCTCAAGTTCTGGCCAGTTTTCAGCCTCAATCAGTTGTGTGAGTGTATTCAATTCAGCCTGATAGGTTTTGAGCGATCGCACGACTTCATCTCGGTTGTAGCGAGCCATCATTACCCCCAACTCTGGGTTTCCTCCTCCAACCCGACTGGTGTCTCGAAAACCAGAACTTGCAAGGGTCTGAGCCAGGGTCAAGGCATTCTCGCTGGACTCGGTGAGACATGCGGAAATCAGACTTGCACTGACCATGACGGGTAAGTGAGAGATCCAGGCAACGGCTCGGTCATGGTTTTCAGGGGAGCAAATGTGGACGTTGGACTTGAGCGATCGCGCGATGGTGGCAAGTATCGAAACTGATTCTGGTGGAGTCGCCTGAGTTGGGGTGATGACATAGGCTCGATCGACAAACAAATCCTTTAGGGCTGCTTCGATGCCATTCTCAGCCGTGCCTGCCATAGGATGCCCCCCAACAAAATTAGGCCAGAGCTGTTCTGCTGCATACACAATGGATGCTTTGACGGAGCCCACATCCGTAACGATGGTCGTGGGCGGTAACTGAGGAGTCAGTTGCTGGAGCGTCGGGATGATGGATCCGATGGGAGTACAGATGAAAATGAGGTCTGCGGATGCGATCGCCCCAAGATCTGTGTATGCTTCATCTACGGCACCACGCTGAATGGCTCGTTCACAGGTTGAACCCCGTCGGCTGACGCCAATAATCCGATGCTCATTGAGCGCCTTCAAATCGAAGCCGAGAGAACCGCCAATGAGTCCGAGTCCGATAATGCCAATTTTCATAAGGTGTCGTGGATGAGGTCTGTCATGGTTTTCCCATAGGAATTCTAGTAGAAGAGTGGATCTTTCTTGAGCGATTCAACAGAAAGAGCCCTCGTGGAACAAAGTCATACGGGACACTACCGATCCATTCGAGTATGGGATATCGGTATAGTTCAAGAGAACTGGCTTTTTGATTATGTCAGTGAAGTGCGATCGCCTTGGGCGATCGCACGATAGTCTTTGCCTCAAAAGGGACTGAAGGACTTAAACGATAGAGAATTGGCCAGTACGCCTCTTCCTGTTTGGGAGGTTGTTTATGTCACAATGTAGGACATTGGATTAATTTACTGACGCAGAGCTTGTGATTGAAGTTGAAGTTCATCAACAACTCCGAGCATTCCTAAAGGAGCAAGGAGAACCTTTTTGGCCTCACCATTTGACGATGGCGAGGTTGGTCGCTCGTGCGTTGCGCGTCAATCGCAGTGCTCTCATTCAGGCTGGAACTCCATCGGGCTATTACGGGCGCTATCGCCTCAGCTATTTGATGCCTGCGGTTTTGTGGCCTGATCCTGTAGTTTTGGTCGTGCCCGAAGCTCTCCGTCAGCGTCTTCTGCTGGTTGAAATTCCTCGCC
>JAYKJC010000281.1:0-11746 GCA_035285885.1 Leptolyngbyaceae cyanobacterium
TGCGTTTGACCAAGTCGATAGGTGTAAACCCGATGGCGGCTGAATTGGAACTCAAAACAATCAATACTAGAAGGCGTCGTTGAGATAATTTGCCGGACACCCGTTGATAAAGCGTCTTTTTGTTGCCAATTGAGATCATGCTGACTCGTCACAAAGAAATGACGCGCTTGCTCGTCGATGATCGCAACGCCCATGATTTCTGGCAAGTTCAGAAAGTTGCGGATTACTTCCTGTTTCATAAGATAATCTGATGTGTCCGCTTACGTGCTACTTTCAATGGGGATGACCTTCCGTCCAATATGTCCATTTGTCCAACGTTATGTTTGAACATTATTCGTCCAACCTAATCAGCGATCAGCGGTTATCGTTGCATTTTGCAAAGCACTCGATAAGCTGTTTGTAGTGATTATTCCCTGATTTCTACAAATAGATTTATGATTCTTATGGTTGTGGTGTGGCAAATGTCCCTAAAGCCATGAATGCAATGAACCCTCCTATTAATCTTTGTACCCGTTTATCCGGTTGGAACCGACTGTTATGTCTGATCTTCCATTTACCCTCGACCAACTCCGCATTCTAAAAGCTATTGCAGCAGAGGGGAGTTTTAAGCGTGCTGCTGATAGCTTGTATGTTTCGCAACCTGCGGTCAGTTTGCAGGTTCAGAACCTTGAGCGTCAGCTTGATGTACCGCTGTTTGACCGAGGAGGACGGCGGGCTCAGTTAACAGAAGCGGGGCATCTTTTACTCCAGTATGGCGATCGCATTCTCTCACTATGTGAAGAAACGTGCCGAGCCATCGATGACCTACAGAATCTACAGGGAGGAACGTTAATCGTTGGCGCGAGCCAAACGACAGGTACATACCTCCTTCCTCGAATGATTGGTCGATTCCGGCAACAATATCCTGAAGTTGCAGTTCAGCTTCATGTTCACTCCACTCGCCGCACTGCGTGGAGTGTAGCCAATGGACAAATCGACCTTGCCATTATTGGGGGCGAGGTGCCTCCCGAGTTACAAGATTCTCTAAAAATTATTCCCTATGCCGAAGACGAACTCGCACTCATCCTGCCCGTCTTTCATCCCCTTTCCCGAGTAACTACCATTCAAAAAGACGATTTATATAAGTTGCAATTTATTGCACTCGATTCCCAATCCACCATTCGAAAAGTCATTGACCAGGTGCTCAGCCGCAGCGGAATTGAGACGCGTCGTCTCAAAATTGAAATGGAACTTAACTCGATTGAAGCCATTAAAAATGCCGTCCAATCGGGAATCGGAGCTGCTTTTGTTTCAATTTCTGCCATCGAAAAAGAGCTTCAAATGGGCGTGCTACACCGGGCGCGAATCGATGGAATCACCGTTGATCGAATGCTATCCGTTGTTGTTAATCCCAATCGATATCGTTCAAAAGCTGCGGAAGCCTTTTTAGATGAAGTGCTGCCGATGTTTAGTAACTATCAACCCAAAGAAGCAGGCAGCACTGCCGCCGATAGTCAAGACGCCTCAGCCCTCTCCGCTGCTGCGTCACCGTCACTCCCTGTAGAATCGACACCGTTGAAATAATTGATTGACATCACAACATGACTTCACATGGGTTGTGACTGTCGCTTGTCTCAGCTAGGCTTAAGCTGCGGCCTCTGTTCGTGATTCGTGAGTCTATGGAAACTTACTGTACGCGTCCCAAGTGTCCTCGACCTAGCAATACATTTCCTGATCTTAATAATAAGAATATTCTCAAGACCGTGCAGCAAAAATTCTGTACGACTTGCGGAATGCCACAAATTTTGATCGGTCGGTATGTTCCGATTAAACTGCTGGGGCAAGGAGGATTTGGTGCGGCTTTCCTCGCCATTGATCGATACACTCCGACCATGCGGCACTGTGTCGTTAAACAGTTTTTACCGTCGGGTAACCTCAGTCCTGATCAGCTTGAGCTTGCCCAGAAACTATTTGAACGGGAAGCCGAAGCCCTCGAAAACTTGGGCAATCCTCACGCACAAATCCCGAATTTACTGGCCTATTTCGAGCTTGATGTACCTGCAACAAGTTCCAATCAGCCCACTCAATTTTTCTATCTCGTTCAAGAGTTTATCGATGGCGAGAACATGGAACAAATGTTGGAGCGGAAGGGGAAATTTTCGCAAGCTGAGACGCTGTTTGTGTTGCGCGAAGTGCTCAGCATCTTGACCTTTGTTCATGAGAATGGTGCCATTCACCGAGACATCAAACCTTCGAACATCATGCGCGATCGCAAGGGTCGCATCTACCTCCTCGACTTTGGGGCCGTGAAGCAAGTCACCTCATCTCCAGGTTCAGCCCAAGGCCACTCTACCGGAATCTACTCAATGGGGTTCGCACCTCCCGAACAAATGTCAGGGGGTGTGGTCTATCCGGCGACAGATTTATATGCACTTGGAGTGACCTGCATTACCTTATTGACCGGAAAACAGCCCATGGAACTGTATGACGCCTACAGCAACACCTGGAACTGGCGGGCCTACGTACAGGTTGATGATTTGTTAGAAGCCGTACTCAATCGAATGCTTCTTCCCGTTCCGAGCGATCGCTTCCAGTCTGCAAACGAAGTTCTCGCAGCGCTGAACCGACACTCCTCTCAAGTGAGTGCAGGCCAGCAACAGACTCCACAACAGACTCCAGCCCAACAGACTTCCCTTCAACCGCCACCGCCACCGCCACCGTCTCAAACTCCGCCACCCCCGCCCGCTCAAACACCATCGGCTCAAACACCATCGCCCCCCAGTCGATCGTCTGCTGGGGCGAAACCTTCCCCACCTCAAGCAAAGCCTGTGGCTCGGCCCTTAACACCACCGCCGCCGCCACCTCGCTTTTTGGATGATCCAATTGCGATACTCAGCGGAGCCTTTTTTATTGGATTTGAGATGACGGTGCTGGCGATCGCCACAATCAGCGTTATTGGTAACTCTGTCGTCAGTATTGCAGTCCTTGCGCTGCTGATGGCGGCTCTGGCCATTCTGGTCGTCCGTCGCGTTATCGAGAAAACCGACCTCCTCATCCTCATGGTTTTGACGTTGCTCGTCGCCTTATTAATTGAAGGAGTTAGCAATTTCTCAATCCTTCAGCCCATCGGTGCTTCGCCCCTGATATTGCTGATGTTCTTACCTGTTATGGGTGGGCTTGTTTTACTAGCAGCCTCAATTTTGTTTTTGCTAATCTATCGTGTGTTAGAACAGCTACTTTAACCCTTAAATCTCCGGAGACGAAAGTCATGAGCCAAAAAAAAGATGCCCCCGTTCTGATTGCCGCCCTTTTAGTTACAGCGGCATTGCTAGGAGGGGGCGGATGGTGGCTTGCTCAACAATTCATGGGGGGTGACACTTCAACAATCAGTACGCCCAACACCACCCCCACTCCGACTCCAAATTCAAATCCAAGTCCCGTCAGTTCTGATATCAGTTCAGCCCCATCATTCGCGGCAGTCGAAAATGTACCAACCGGGTTATTCAACTATGGAGGAAGTACAACCTGGGCACCGATTCGTCGCGACATTGATCCGCTCATTACCCAGGCTCATCCGGGGTTTCAACTCAGATATACCAACCCAACCACTGGGGCACCGGGCTCAAGCACAGGCATTCAAATGTTGATTAACAATCAACTGGCCTTTGCTCAGTCGTCGCGATCGCTCAACGTCGAAGAAATTCAAGCCGCCCAACAGCGTGGATTTACCTTAAAAGAAATTCCTGTTGCCATTGAAGGAATTGCATTCGCTGTCCACCCAGATCTTGCCATTGCGGGCTTGACTCTTCAGCAACTACAGGGCATCTACACAGGGCAACTTACAAATTGGAGCCAGGTGGGTGGCCCCAATCTCCCCATCACCCCCTACACCCGCCGACCTGAAGATGGAGGAACCGTAGAATTCTTCATCCAAAACGTACTGGGTGGGGCTAACTTTGGCAGCAATGCATCCTTCATTCCGACAACCACTGAAGCGCTCCGAGCCGTATCCGAAGATCCGGGCGGAATTTACTATGCCTCTGCCCCAGAAGTCGTCGGGCAATGCACAACCAAACCCATCGCAATCGGACGAACCCCCGATCAGTTGATTCCTATCCATCAAACGCCCCTCGTCCCACCTTCTCAATGCCCAGCCCAGCGAAACCAAATCGACTCTACAGTTCTACTCAATGGAACTTACCCCATTACCCGTCGTTTGTTAGTCGTCGTGAAAGAGAATGGTCAAGTTGACCAGCTCGCAGGAGAAACCTACGCAAAACTCCTTCTCAGCCAGGAAGGACAACAACAACTCGCCGGATCTGGGTTCGTTCGGATCCAATGAGTGTTGCTTCCACTTGGGCGCATAGATCGTGGGCGTATAGATCGTGTCAACGCATACCGATTAAAGAAGAGGGACTGTAGAAAACCCTACAGTCCCTCTTCTATGAGTCTTTGACTACTTTCTTCCACTACTGCTCAAAATTTCTTAATTAAGGGCAGAGTATCTACCGATAACTAATTAGAGCCAACTCTTTTGAGTCAATCAATCCGATGAGTCAATCAATTTAAGCCGACCAATTTGAGCTAACTAAGCAAACAAAACTAGGCAAACAGCCAGTATGGGCAATAAGAATGCTGCCCAGGAATCCTTATAAGGAAAACAGAACAAGTTGCTGCACTTAGCTTAAGCGTTTTGAGCGCTGCACAACGAAAAATACAGCGTAAACGCAGAATATATAAGTAGCAGCAGCAAGCAGAATGACAGCCGGGAGATTATTTGAGAGTACCATGACACTTTCTGAGTGAGGAAGTTAGTATTCACAAACCCTGTGGTCATCAGGGCAGATTTAACCTTCCTATGAAGCAGACAGCAGCAACGCTCTTTCCTCATACGAAAATCAACTCTGTCGCCTAGAACACAGAACCTGTGAAAGCCAGCAGAATGTTAAGTCCACAGACAGTAAGCAACCGCTTAAGTCAGCACATTGCCTAATAAAACTCAGGGGATATCAGCCTACCGAGCATGACGTGCTTAGTGAACGAATCCTCAGGACGACAAAAGCGTTTCAACATCTTGATAGCTTCCTATCGAAGACAATCATGCTCATGCTCAGAACCAGAGATACAAATATCTCCGATGAGCATAGTCACAACACTGAAGAGCCCCTAAAATTAAAATCTTTAATTATAAAATAGCACATTTCTCCTATTAATAAAGGGATATTTAGGTCTTTTTTTTAAGAAAATGCGGAATTTATCGTTGAATTAATTTTTTTATAAAAAGAAAATACCTGAAATATTAAGAACGTGTTCAAGAAATTTAATTCAAGAAATTGATAAGTGGGCGATCGCTAGAAGGAATGACCTCGTGCATCATGTACAACTGCATGGGCCACCCGGAACTCTAGCATCACCGCTTTTACGCTAGCAGGGTTGCAAACCGCTATAGTCATTACTAAAGCTGTTCTTGCTTGTTTAGATAGGGACATGCTTGCGGGTATGTGACGTACCTGCCGACCTATCCCCAGGTAACTCGCTGGAGTTATAACGATCAAGCCGTTCTACCATTTTGAGACTAAGTTGAGACTAATATTATTAACTTAAGATTAGAAAAAAACCGCCATATGGATGAGGCGTGTCTTAGAATAAAGACAAGATATTTAAAGTTTCGTAACTCAAATGCCTGAGTAAACCTTTCATGACCTCAGCAACCTCACTTTTTTCGCCTGTTGAATCAGACCTGCATCTGTTGACGGAAACCCTAAAGCGTTTGGTTGGTGCTCGACATCCCATCCTATATGCTGCGGCAGAACACTTGTTCGGAGCTGGAGGGAAGCGAATCAGGCCAGCCATCGTGTTTCTTGTCTCTCGTGCAACGATGCCCGGCCAAGACATCACAGCCAAGCATCGCCGCTTAGCAGAAATTACAGAAATGATCCACACGGCAAGTCTAGTACATGACGATGTTGTGGACGAGGCAGAAGTACGTCGGGGGGTACCCACGGTTCACAGCAGTTTCACCAATCGGATTGCTGTTTTGGCAGGCGATTTTCTGTTTGCGCAGTCGTCCTGGCATTTGGCAAATCTCGATAACTTGGCGGTCGTCAAGCTTTTGTCTGAGGTCATTATGGACTTGGCCGAAGGAGAGATTCAGCAAGGACTGAATCGATTTGATTCAGACATTACCATTGATGCCTACCTTGATAAGAGCTACTACAAAACGGCATCCTTGATTGCCAACAGTTCCAAGTCGGCTGGAATTCTAAGCGATGTTTCATCTGAGATCGTCTCAAATCTCTATCACTATGGGCGTCACTTGGGGCTAGCATTTCAGATTGTTGATGACATTCTCGATTTCACCGCTTCGGAAGATGTGCTGGGTAAGCCCACCTGTTCAGATTTGAAGAGTGGGAATCTTACGGCACCTGTAATTTATGCCCTAGAAGAATGCCCAAGCCTCAAGAGCTTGATTGATCGCGAGTTTGCCCAAGAGGGAGATCTTGAGGAGGCGATCGCCGTCATTATGAACGGTAATGGGATTCAACGGGCTCGTGAACTTGCACGCACCCACAATCAGTTGGCGATTAAGCATCTTGAATGCTTGCCTCAGACCGAATGCCGGAATGCGCTGGCTGAAATCGCGGACTACACCGTGAGTCGAGTGTACTAATAAAAGAGTCAAATTTACCAAGAAAGGGAGTAGCCGACGGCTGCTCCCTTTTTGATTGATTAGTGCCGTGTTGAGTAGTCAAGAGTTCTAACGTCTTTCTGAGAGCTTTTGGTAAACGCTTCTCAAGTCAACATTGTGATGAGCGAGGGCAACCAAGGCGTGGTAGAACAAATCGGCAACCTCGCTGGCGATCGCCTCTGGGTCATCATCCTTACAAGCCATCACCACCTCAGCCGATTCCTCGCCAATCTTTTTGAGAATCTTATTGTCACCTGCGTTGAAAAGAGAACAGGTGTAAGAATCCGGTTTGGGATGATCGCGACGATCTTCAATGACCGCAAAAAGCTGAGATAGCATATCCCCTGGGGGAGGTTGAACGGTATGGTTCACCTGATGGAAGCAACTCCGCTCACCCGTATGACAGGCAATGTCTCCAACCTGTTCAATGGTAAGCAACAGCGCATCGCTATCACAGTCATACCGTATGGCTTTCACATTCTGAAAGTGGCCTGACGTTGCCCCTTTATGCCACAGTTCTGATCGTGAGCGACTCCAATACCACGCCTGACCCGTTTGCAGGGTTTTTTCTAACGACTCGCGATTCATCCAGGCCATCATGAGCACTGTTCCATCTAGATAGTCTTGGGCGATCGCCGCAACAAGCCCTTGTTCGTTGTATTGAATGGTGTCCAGTGGAACAGAGGAGGAGAAGTCAGAAGTAAGCATCACAAAATCAGAAGTGAACAGGATAGGTGCAGTCACCCGACTTTCAGATTACTATAATCATCTGACTTTTGGCCTTTATTGAACGCGAGGGCTTCTGCGGGCGATGAGCTGAGCAGCGGCCTGCAACGGGTCAACGGCGACCCAATCATTTCCCTGACGCTGATGCACCTCAAAATGAAGGTGAGGGCCTGTTGAATTTCCAGTACTTCCGACCCATCCAATCACGTCCCCTTGCTCAACCCACGTCCCTGGCTGTACGGCAATTCCAGACATATGAGCATATAAGGTACGTTGGTCTGGGTCTTGATGTTCTAGGATAACGGTTAACCCATAGCCATCCATATAGTGACTGGTTTCAACCCTCCCTGCCATGGCCGCTAAGATTGGAGTGCCCATCGGTGCCCCAAAATCAATACCAAAGTGGAAGCGGCGGTTGCCATAGATGGGATGAGTTCTCCATCCAAAACGAGAGGTAATCGTCGCCGGAACCGCCAAGGGAAGCACCATCCGAAGTGCCGACCCGCCTCGTGGTGACGCTTGGTTCAGCCATTGATACCCAGACAGCGTAGCGCCCGTCAGCCCCCCAATATTCTGGCCGATTGAGGGTGTGCAGTCTCGCTGCTGACGAGCCGTTTGCCGCTGCGGATTGATCGGGGGTATTCCACTTTTCTCTGAAGCCGATGGGGGTTGATGACCCACTCCAGACAGAAAAGCACCGCCACTCAGGAAAGCATTGTATTGGCTTGTTGGGGAGGGGTTGAAGGATGTGGTGTCCGAGCCTGTAGACGAAAGAAGAGAAGTTCCATCGGCCTCACAGCGTGGATTGAGGTTCGCTACAACCGTGTCCATTTGAGATAACAACCAGTCCTGGCTCGGTAGGGGTTGCTGTCGAACAGCTCGACGAGTAATCGAGCGGGCGTGCTCAGCGGAGACAAAGGGATAGGTTGAACTGTGTGACGCTTCTGAATCGGCGATCGCCGCTAGCAATTCATCCCGGTCAGACTCCGTCAGGGCAGGATTATCAGCAATGCGATGCACCTGATCAACCTGACCTTGAGCCAGATAATCCTCAGCCGATATCAGCAAATTATCCCGAAGTTGAGACTCTCGATTTATCTGGTCTCGCCTCACAATTTGGCTGAGTGTTTCATCTAACCACTCGCGAGTCGCCGCCATCACGTCCTCAGAGCGATCGCCACTTGTTTGATTCTCTGGAGTTTGATTCTCTGGAGTTTGATTCTCTGGAGCAGCAGCCCCGTTTCGTGGCTCCTCAGATTGAGGCTCCCTAGAGGGAGTGTCAGTTGATTGATTATTGCCGACTTGAATATCCCCTGACTGATAGGGATTAGAAGAAGTCAGATCGAGAGCATCAGGCACGCTTGGAGCCTGTGTTGAAAGTGTCGCAAGGACGTGGTCATCTGGATCATCAGTTGCATCATCAGTGACGCGCTGTCTGACTGAAGATTGCTGATTGTGTTCGCGAGGAAGTGCTGAAATCAGATGATCGATTGATCCGCCCAATGCATACTCCTCATGCAGGCCAAACTGCATCGGTGGCAGCGATGGTGAGGTCTCGACCAGTTCTGCCTCCCAAGGTTCAGCGGGTTCTTCAATGCGTGCTGATAACTCAGGAACAAAAGGCTGTAAATCAATCTGAGGAACCGCTGCATCTCTGAAAGACGATGGCGCAAATTCTTGCCGGGATACCGCCTCAGGAGGAATAACCGTACTCGCTTTTTCAGGAGCACGGGTCTCTGTTGTGACTTGCCATTCATTATCTGGAGGCAGCGGATCGGGGATGGGGGTGGGGACTGCTGTGTTAGGAATCAGAGTCTCGAAAGCAGTGGAAGTGAAAACGGCGGTGGTCAAGATTCGACCCGTCGGTTTTAGGAAACGCTTCATAGCGGTGATTCCGAGTGAGGATGCGATAAACGTGTCCCCAAAACCTACGACCGATGACTTTGATTATCAGGATAAAATTTAGAAGCTCTATTTTTTGTGCGAATTCCATACCCAAAATGCACAGAGGGCTCAATCTGACTTATGAAGGTGGATTGACGGCGACCGTGAGCATGGCTAATAAGTTATTTAAAGCGTGCATAGAGATCGGAACATACAGCGATCGCGTCCATAACTGGGCGATCGCCAAAAGAACGCCGAACAGAAAAATTCCGGTCATGTCATACACATCATATTGCGAATGAATCACCGCCCAGATGGCAGAAGTCAAGAGAATCGCGCCGACTGGCCCAATGGCTGAATGAACAAAGCCACGCAACATAAATCCTCTAAAGTACACCTCTTCAAACAGTGGAGCTGCAATCACAATGGCGATGTAGAGGAGGGGTAAGAATCCGGCACTCTCATAGATATCTGCTGTGAACGTGGATATCTCACTCCTCGGCAGCAGAGTTTTCAGGTAGTCGATCGTGTAAACGAATGCAACGGTGATCAGATTCCAAATGAAAAGCGGTTTAACCAAACGCGTTGAAAACTCGCCCAGCTGTAGATAATCGGCGATCGCCCACCCTTTCCGCAGTCGGATGAAGAAGCAGATGACGCCGATGCAAATGGGAGCTGAAACCGTTGTGGCGATCGCCAGCACAAACCCATTCAACGACAGATTCTCAGCCAGCGTATCGATATCTGAGCCTCGATTTTGAATGCCACTGACCAATAAGGTCGCAATCACGACTGCCGTTTGAACAACAACAAACGCTATCCACACACAAAAAGACAACCCTGCAGTGCTCCAAAAGCCCCAGGGTTTTGGCCTTTGATTCATGGTTCAATTACTCGTACAAAGAAATATGGCGCGATGCCCATTAGTGCATGACCACTGATGAACGATCACTGATGAACGATCATTGATGAACGACCATCCGTCTATGCCAACGATGCACCCTCCACAGCTTAGCCCTAAGTTCGCTCCAAGTCTGCAATTTCTTTAGGAACCCCATCGGTCAACACTTCATGGCTGTCAGCCGTAATCAGAATATCGTCTTCGATGCGAATTCCAATGCCTTTCCAGCGCTGCTCAACTTCAGGCTGTCCCTCTTTCACTTGAATCGTGGGTGAAATGTAGATGCCCGGTTCAACCGTAAACACATGCCCCGGTTCCAGAAGATGAGGCGCTTCGCCATGCTGATACACCCCAACGTCATGCACATCCAGGCCCAGCCAGTGACCCGTCCGGTGCATGTAGAAAGGCTTGTAATGCTCTTCTTTGATGATTTCTTCAGGATCACCTTTGAGCAGGCCAATGTCCATCAAGCCCTCGACAATCACCTTTACCGCTGTGTCATGAATGTCGCCGTAGGGTTTCCCAGGCTGAGCGCAGGCGATCGCCCGCTTCTGTGCCTCAAGCACAATCTCGTAGAGAATCCGCTGCTCCTCACTGAACCGTCCATTCACCGGAAACGTGCGGGTGATGTCAGCGTTGTAGTATCCAAAGGAACACCCCGCATCAATCAGCAACAAATCGCCATCCTCCAGGCGAGTCTTATTCTCCACATAGTGAAGAATGCACGCATTTTTTCCCGCCGCGACAATAGAAGGATAGGCCGGTCCCAACGCGCCCTGTAGTCGAAACGTATGCTCCAGTTCGGCCTGCACCTCATATTCATAGCGTCCCGGTTGGGTAAAGGCGATCGCCCGATTGTGCGCTTCGACAGAAATGGCAGCGGCCCGTCTCATCAACTCAATTTCCGCCGGACTTTTGACCTGCCGCAGCGGATGCAGGGTGGTGCTGATGTCTTCGATGGCAATCGGCCCGGTTCCCGTTTTGGGATACTGACGCAAGAGTTTCTGCCAGTGCTTGAGAATGGTGTCGTTGAAGGGGCGATCGCGCCCCAGCCGATAGTGAATGCGATCCGCCTTCCCAAGATACTGAGGCAGTTTCTCGTTTAACTCCTCGATGGGATAAACCTCATCGGCCCCGTATCGCTCCTTCGCCGCGTCAACCCCGACGCGATACCCACTCCAGGTTTCTTTTTCTGGATCATTCGGGCGCACAAACAGCACGTATTGATGCTCCTCGTGATGAGGTGCGAGCACCGCAACTGCTTCAGGCTCATCAAATCCCGTCAGATAGTAAAAGTCACTGTCCTGTCGAAAGTTGTACTCGACATCGTTGTGCATAACCGCATGGGGAGCACTGCGCAAAATGGCTGTGCCCTGCCCAATTTTTTCCATCAGTCGTTGACGTCGTTCACGATGCTCATGCTGCATGTTTGGCTAAATCGAGAAATGAAGTAAAAGTTGCTCCTTCTAGGCTAGAACTGATAGCTAAACACTTCAACTTTTCGACCCGTTTCAGGCAACGATGCCTGGCTAAACGTAATGGAATCTGTTGAACGACGAGTCACGGGC